>CAYUUH010000073.1:0-5794 GCA_964447855.1 uncultured Methanosarcinales archaeon
ATTGATGTTGAGAGCTCATGGATATACAACTCAAATATTACCAACTCAACAATCCTAAGATGCAATATCTCCGACTCTAAGGCAAACAACACAGACTGCACAGATACAGTAATAGACCCATCCGATGTTTTGGAGAGCAACACGACAAACTCGATTATAACAGACTCGCACGTTTGGTATTCAAACATAACAAACTCCAACATAACAAGGTCAACAGTTGACTATTCTGATGTGGAAGACTCAAATGTAACAGATTCAACACTTATGAGGGCAATAGTCTTTAATTCAGAAATACTGAATGGCTCTACAGTAACTAATTCGACAATAACAAACTCCACAATTATAGACTCAATAATCATCAACTCAACCATAATCAATTCCACAATAATAAACTCAACAATAGAAAATGCGTTTGTTATTGACGCTAACATAACGGACGGAATTATCTACATTGGGAACGTCACATTCAACGGCTCTACCTATGATTCAGGAACGAGCGGCCCTGCAAACCTAACAGACTTAATCAACTACGCACCAACAGCAGTAATAACCCCAAGCGCAACATCTGGAACAGGCTCATTGACAGTAACATTTGACGGAACATCAAGCACAGACCCTAACGTAGGAGGAGCATTAAACGATTCCTTAACCTATGAGTGGGACTTTGAGTCTGACAGTGTAATAGATAATTCAAGCAACATAACCTCTCATACTTATGGCGTAGGAACATATAATGCAACCTTAACTGTAACTGACAGCTTTGGCAGAACAGACTCAGACATAGTAACTATCACTGTAAGCGCTTCAACAAGCTACGTAAGCAGCGGCGGAGGAGGCGGAGGAACAAGGTCGACATCAACATATCCAATAACTGTTACAGGACAGGGTGTTGAATCATGCCTAAGGCTTGGAGATTCAGTTGGATTTAATCTTGCAAACATAAATCATGTGATAACCTTAGTCACACTAGGGGACTATTATGTCACCTTAAGCATGCCTACGGTTGAAGGAAACCTGATGGGAGGAGGAATCCTTCTTTACGTAAACCAGTCTGCTAAATATGACATAGATAACGATGGGATTTACGATTTATATATGGAGCTTGATAGGATAGAGTACAGCAGAGGATGTGTATACTTGCAGTCAATAAGCGAAACAATACCTTCAGCACCAAGCACACCTACAATAACATTAAAAGAGCCAGAGACTCAGGAAGAGCTTCCAACGCCAAGGCCTCCAGTAATAAGGAATATTCCAACTGAGACCTATACAAGGCCCGTAAAGCCAGCACAGCAGGCTCCAATATCGATAAAGGACTTATTGCTTAAGCTTATACCATTAGCATTGGTTGCAGCCGCATTAATAGGATTGGTAGTCTACAAGAGGTCAGGAATTGTTGTTGATGAGAGCATGTCTTCTATTGACAAATATGTATCAAGCCTTATGTCAAAGGGAAAAGCCCTGCAGGATGTGCATGATGAGCTCATGAGCAAAGGGTGGCCTGAACAGTCGATATTTGCTGCAGAGCTTAAACACCTAATAAGCCATGCATCAAAGAATATAGGTATGGATATAAGGGTAATCCAGAACGAGCTAATAAAGAAAGGATGGCCTCAGGACCTTGTAAAGTCCACAGTAATCCAACACGTGATAAGAGACCACCTGGCAAGAGGGAAGACAATTGACCACGCTAAACAGCATCTGATGAACAAAGGATGGCAGGAGCACGATATAAATCATCACTTGAAGACTGCTAAGTAAATAGTTACATTTATAAATCAAATATTATTTCTAGAGGACATTACCAACGTACATGCGTTGTAGCATGTGCAAAGCTGCATGAGGTTAAAAAAACTGCAGTCAGATAATTTCTGACAGTTCTCGTGCGATGGTTACAAGGAGGAAATTAAAATGGGAGACGAACAATTTTTAGTGCCTACGGACTGGTACCTGAAGGCAGGAATCCACATAGGAACAAAATTCAGAACCAAATATATGGAGCAGTTCATCTACAAGACAAGGCCGGACGGCTTAAGCGTATTGAACCTGCAGAAAATAGATGAGAGAATAAGGATAGCAGCAAAATTCCTTTCAAACTATGCTCCTGAAGACATCTTAATAGTGAGCAGAAGGGAAAACGGCTGGAAGCCATTAAGGCTTTTTGGAAAGCTTACAGGCATAAAGGTATGCGCTGGAAGATATCCTCCAGGAATGCTTACAAACCCTAACTTAAACATATACCAGGAGTTCAAGATTGTGCTTGTTACAGACTCTTGGCCTGACAGGAACGTCATAAGCGACGCAATCAACATAGGAATCCCAGTTATTGCGCTTTGCGACACAAACAACCAGTCAAACAACATAGACTTAGTCGTGCCTTGCAACAACAAGGGAAAGAAGAGCCTAGGATTGTTCTTCTGGATTCTTGCAAGAGAATACTTAAAGAACCGCGGCCTGCTTAAGGGCGACCTAAAAGAAACTGTTGAAGACTTTACAGAAGAATAAATCAATTCTTTTGTATTTTTTCTTCTACTTTTTGTTTTATTTTAAAATCAATGTCTAATATTTCTTCCAGGCCTGGATTCTTTATTACATTATGCGCGTCAATCTCTTCCTTAATCAGCCTTGGAATGTCTAAAAACTTTATCTTATCCTTAAGGAAATACTTAACAGCAACCTCATTAGCTGCATTCATCACGGCAGGCAGGCTACCGCCAATTTTTCCTGCATCATAAGCATACTTTAGACATGGGAATCTCTCAAAATCAGGCTTTCTGAACTCAAGATTCCCAATATCAGTAAGGCTTAGGCTTGGAAGAGAGGCATTTTTGAGCCTTCTTGGATAGCTTAAAGCGTATTGGATAGGAATTTTCATTGAAGGGACTCCCAGCTGTGCAATAACTGACCTGTCCTGGAACTCAACAAGGCTGTGCACAATGCTCTGAGGATGAATCACAACATCAATCTGTTCGTAAGGCATTCCGTAAAGCCAATGGGCTTCTATGACCTCAAACCCTTTATTCATCAGCGTAGCGCAGTCTATTGTAATCTTTGCACCCATATCCCATGTAGGATGCTTTAATGCATCAGCAGCCTTTAAGGTTTCAAGCTCCTCTTTAGTTTTATTCTTGAAAGCCCCCCCTGAACAGGTTATTGTTATCTTGCTTGCTTCTTTAGGGTTCTCTCCGTTTAAGCACTGGAATATCGCAGAGTGCTCAGAATCAACAGGCATAAGCCTTATCCTGTGTTTTCTTACCAAGTCCATGACTATGCTCCCTGCAGCAACAAGTGTTTCTTTGTTTGCCAGGGCAATGCTCTTAAAATGCTTTGCAGCTTTCATAGTTGGCAAAACCCCTATGCTTCCTACAAGAGAATTTAGGACCGTATCAGAATCATCCATCGTCGCAATCTTGACCAGGCCTTCCATTCCTTTATAGACGGGAATATCTGCCTTGAGCAGGTCTGCTTTTTCCTTGTCAAACACCGCAACAGCCTCTGGCTTAAACTCCTGAATCTGTTTCTTAAGAATCTCGATATTCGAATGGCATGATAATGCCTTTACCTTAAATCCAGGATTGGCTTTCACAATCTCAAGGGCCTGAGTTCCGATTGAGCCTGTTGAACCAAGTATTGATATGTTCATAGTCGATAAAAATAGAACTGGTTTTATATAGTTTGTTGCTGAACTCTCAAATAAGCCTTAGGAAGTCAGACACTGCCTTATGGATATCCTTTCCTTCATAGAGAACCTTGTAAACCTGGGTGGTGAGAGGCATATCAAGGCCATGCTTGACGCTGAAATCATAAACAGCCTGTGCAGACTTTACACCTTCTGCAACCATACCATGCATCTCTTTTGTTATCTCATCCATCGATTTTCCTTCTGCAATCCTTTTTCCGACAAAACGATTCCTGCTGTGCTTACTTGTGCATGTCGCAACTAAATCACCTACACCTGCAAGGCCATAGCAGGTTGCCCTTTTTGCGCCAAATTCTCTGCCAAACCTGTTCATTTCAGTAAGGCCCAGGGTTATTATTGCACCCTGCGCGTTATCCCCGAGGCCAAGACCTGCACATATCCCTGTTGCAATAGCAGTAATATTCTTTACAGCGCCGCATATCTCAACACCAACTATATCAGCAAGGGGATAAACCTTGAAATAGTCTGTGTTAAATATATTCTCCACTTTTTTAAGGCACTCTGCATTTTTTGAGGCAATAACTGACGCAGTAGGAATCTTTTTGCTAACTTCTTCAGCATGATTTGGCCCAGACAATGCAACAATCTTCACATGATTGGGAAGCTCTTCTTCAAGTATTTGCGACATTCGTTTGTAAGTATCCTTCTCGAGTCCTTTTGCAAGGTCCACAATAATCGCTCCATTCATCACAAACTTAGACATCTCTTTTGCAACAGACCTTAAGAAAGGAGATGGAATTCCCATAACTATCAGTTCTGCATCAGATACAACATCTTTTAGGACAGTACTTGCGCTTACTGAGGCAGGTATTTTTATTCCTGGCAGAAAATTCCTGTTCTCTCTTTGATTATTTATCTGCTCAGCTACTTCGTTTTCAAATGCCCATACCTTTACATTATACTTTTTGTCTCCTAGCAAACAGGCTAATGTTGTTCCCCAGCTTCCTGCACCAACAACTGCTATTTTTTTCATTTTAAAAATTGTACTCCTGGCCAGACAACCTTGCGATTTCTTTCATTATCTGGTTTGTTATATCCCTCAGCGTATCTCTATTATCTCCTTGACCATAATATTTGTCAAAGTACATAAGCTTTCCTATATTTATATCGGCCCTCTTAAGCTTTGGAATAAGCTTTCCTTTTGGAAGCATCTCAAATGTGCCTTTAATGCCTACCGGGAGCACAGGAACCTTTGCAGCAAGAGCAAGCCTTGCTACGCCCGTCTTACCCTTCTGCATCTTTCCTGTCGACGAACGCGTGCCTTCAGGATAGATCCCTATTATCTCTCCTTTTTTCAGAAGCTTAACAGCTTCATCAAGAGCCTCTTTACCGCCGGATTCCCTGTCTATAGGGATTGCACCAGTCCATCTATGCCACTTGTTCTGAAACCAGCCGTCAAAATGCTCTTTTTTCGCAAGAAAATGAAGCTTCTTGTTGAGTTTTGGGACAACTACAGAACTCAATACCATATGGTCCATGTAGCTGCAATGATTTGCTGCCAATATGAATCCTTTCTCAAGAGGGACATTCTCTATTCCCTCTGCATTTCTCACAAATAACCCTACTGCAGGGATTATAGTTCTTTTAGCTATAGGGAATACCATTTTAATATTCGTATTTGTCTTTTGCTAGCTTTGCGACTTTGCGCATTATACTATTTGTGACGGTCTTCAAAACCGTCTTGTCTTCCTCTTTTCCGTAATACTCATCGAGCCAGATTGGCTTCCCAATCCTTATATTAACCCGTTTAAGCCTTGGCCAGAAAGACCCTTTTGGAAGAACATCCCTAGAACCCTCAATGCCCATCGGGATAACAGGCACTCTTGCAGTCAAAGCAATTTTTACAGCTCCGGTCTTGCCTTCCCTCATCCTGTCAGGGAAACTTCTATGGCCCTCTGGAAAAATTCCAACAGGCTCTCCTTTCTTTAAGTAACTAATTGCAGCTTTAAATGCCTTTTTGTTCGCGCCCTTTCTTTTTTTATCTCCAACCTCAATCGGAATGCATTCCCCTAGATTAAGGAAAAACCTGAAGAACCGGTTCTTAAAGAAATGGCTGTTAACATAAATGTGTAGGTGCTTCCTTATCCTTGGAAT
>CAYUUH010000074.1:0-488 GCA_964447855.1 uncultured Methanosarcinales archaeon
TTGCAGGAGATCATTGCAGCCGATGTTCCATCCAAGGTCTATCAGCATGCCGCCATCTTCAAGATATTCAGAGAGGACTTCACTAAGGTTTTCTTTGGTAATCTTTACCTGGAAATATTTCATCCCGCTTGAGGTCCATTCAACAGTATCCTCCTTTTTATCTTCAAAATCTATTATCGTAACATTCTCGTAAGGCACTTCAATATGGTTTACGAGCATTGGCATAAGGCATTTTGATACTGCGCCATAGCCTATAACTAATATCTTTTTGTCAAATCTCAGCTTCATCTATATCGACCCCACTTGTTAATTTTGGAAATTATTGCAGAGAAATATAAAGTTTTCTTTTTTTCAATATAACTATCCTAAAGAAATGGTAAGCTGTATATCTTTTCCGAGCAGCGCACTGATTTTTAGGTAGAGTTAATGCGGAGCACTTTCTTCTCAGATTTAAATCAGTCCAAGCAAAACGACAGCCAGAACCCCAG
>CAYUUH010000074.1:498-5748 GCA_964447855.1 uncultured Methanosarcinales archaeon
ATCAATGAGAATATAGTTGTGTGGTCAGTCATTTTGCAGCATGATGTAGGAATAAGCTCATCTGCCGAGATATAAATCATTAAACCTGCAGTAGCAGCAACAAGCAATCCAACTAACTGAACTGGGAACTTAGGGAAGAAATAATATGCTGCAAGGAATCCTATAACCGTAGGAATCGCTGTAGCAGCCGAAACAAAGAATGATTTAGCCCTTTTCTTGGTTACAAAGAAAAAAGGGGCGCTTGTACATATCCCTTCAGGGATATCATGGATGGCAATAGCAATAGCGATTATAAAAGATATCTTCATTGCAGTAACTGAACCAATGCCCATTGCAAGGCCTTCTGGGAAGTTGTGAAGAAAGATTCCCCATAAAAGATAAGCGGCTGTTTTTCCAAGCTTATGCCCTTGCTCCTGGCCGCATAGTCCGGGGTGTAAGTGAGGTATTGCCCTGTCAAGGCCGAACATGACAACAGCGCCTAAAGCCAGCCCAGCCACGCATATCCATATTGAAGATAGATCTATAGCTTCAGGAATAAGCTGCAGGAACGAAACTGAAAGCATCACTCCTGCTGCAAATGAAAGCAGATTGTACATATATCTTTCAGAAGGCTTTTTCATTACACCAAGCAAAGACCCAATCAAAGGTCCAGCAATTGATATTAGGATTATTATAACGATTTGGTTCATACTGCTTGTTCACTTTTAATGGTATATAAATTTTACCACTAAATTTAAATACCAACTAAGTAAGGATTACTCTATAACGGAGGTGCTGCCCATGGCAAAAAAGAGCAATTCTAAACTTATAGATACAGTAGCTATGGTTCTGGTTATTGTAGGAGCCATAAACTGGGGTCTGGTTGGCCTATTCAACCTTAATTTGGTGACCCTGATATTCAGGTTGGGTATTCTGGTTAAGATTGTATACATATTGGTCGGAATAGCAGGAGTTATAGCTATAAAGCACCTAAAGGTCTAGAACTTAATTATTTCTTTTCTTCTTTTGTTTATATCTTCCGCGTTCTTCAACTTGGTTTAGTCTATCAAGGACAAGCTCAGCATCTTTAGCTTCTTTCCGATAGCCATGAAGGACAGCATCAAAGCATTTCTCCCAAACTTTATAGTGCTTTGATTCCAAGGCCTGTTTTAGCAAGTGAAGGTCAACTGCCTTATCCTCTACTTTATGGGAAAAGAAACTAAGCCCGAAATCAATGAAGTACACTTCATCCTTGAATACCATGTTGGATGTTGTCAGGTCGCCATGGATGATAGTGTTATTGTGAATTATAGCAACCTTTTTTCCAACCTCTTCGCATATCTGAACATAATGGCTTGTGTCCAGGATGTCTCGGAGCTTTGGCCCGTCAATGTACTCCATAGAAATAATCTCTTTATCATCACATTCAATAAGTCTAGGAGCAGGAAAATTTATGGCATGAAGCTTTGAAATAACCTTTGCTTCTCTCTTTGTGCGGGATTTTCTTAGCTTATCATCCAGCTCAGCTATACGATAATCTTTCTTTATCCTGTCTTTTACTATTCTATTTTCCACTAGATAAAGTTTTGCTTCAGCACCCTGCGCAATTAATTTTTTCATTTTAACATTATCTGATGTAAGTTATCCTGACATAAGCGTAGATAATATATAGCAGAATAAGCATGACTGCTTCCTTCTTCGCAATCCTCAATTTTGTCCAGAAGAAGATAAGTGCAATAACTGATACAAAAAACCAGGCTGGCAAATCGAAAAATAATATTTTTGAGCTTACAGTATATCCAGAGATTAGAGCACCTATTCCAACTCCAAACAAGGGGTTTGTTATATTGCTTCCGACAAGAACTCCAACAGACATACCTTCTGATCTTCTTCTTAAGGCGATTATTGCTGCTGCAAGTTCAGGAAGCGCAGTTCCAAACCCAACAATCAATGCGCCTATAAGTGAGTCACTCACACCCCACATTAGGGAGAGCTCATGCGCACTGTCAACAACCTTATTTGATGAAACCCAGAGCAAGGCAATCCCGACTGGTATTGCAAGGGAATGCAGTATAAGCCATTTTTTATTATGGTCATGCTCTACTTTCTCTACAAAATGCTCAAGTTTCCCCAGATGCCAAAGGTAAACTAGGTAAAGTACAGTAAGTATCCCTCCTTCATACCTGGTTATAGTTCTTCCTGTGAAAGAGAATATGAACAATAATGCGATAGACCCAAGCATCACCATATAATCAGTCTTAAGAAACTTTTTATGTGCATGGACATAAATATACAAGGCAACTATACCTAATATCACACTAATCTGAAAAAGATTAGAGCCTATGTTTGTTCCCAACGCAATGTCAGACATGTCTTTTCCGTGAAGTATAGCGACGCTTGAAGCAATATGAGTTCCAAGCTCAGGAAGCGTAGTCCCGATTGAAAGGAGTGTTAGCCCAACAAACGTGTCAGAAATCCTTAGCTTTGCAGCTATTACCTGAGAAGCTCGGATTATAATCTCCGCACTGCCCCATAGTACAGCAATACCTAAAATCAATATTATCAGCTGATGAATCATAAAGTGGGCTTATTCCAATCAATATTTATACCTTTCTGTTATATAGCAAACTATTTATATCAGTGACCAGAGGATTATATCATGGGAGTTTGGTTAAACAGTTTAGTAAGTGTGTTTATTGTTAGCTCGATATCCCTTATTGGAATAGTAACTCTATTAATCAGTCAAAACAGCCTTAGCAAGATTCTTTTATGGCTGGTGAGCTTCTCAGCAGGAGCATTATTCGGGGGAACATTTATCCATATTATCCCGGAAGTTGTTGAAGAGTATGGATTCACAGCCAAAGTCTCAGTATTTCTTTTGATGGGAATATTAATGTTCTTTGTATTGGAGAAATTTGTCCACTGGAGGCATTGCCATGTCCCCACATCAAAAAGCCATCCGCATCCATTAGCTGTTATGAACCTTGTAGGGGACAGTTTCCATAACCTCATAGACGGGATGGTCATAGGAGGAGCTTATCTTGCAAGCTTCCATCTCGGGCTTACCACAACTGTAGCAGTATTGCTCCACGAGATTCCGCAAGAGATAGGGGATTTCGGAGTTCTGCTCCATGCAGGGATGTCTAAGTTTAAGGCATTGCTTTCAAATTTCCTCATAGCACTTACATCAGTGTTAGGAGTAATAATCTCTTTAACCTTGGGTTCAAGAATTGAAAGCTATAACATGTTCCTGCTTCCATTGACAGCAGGAGGGTTTATCTACATAGCTGGCTCTGACCTTATACCTGAGCTTAAGAAAGAATGCGGAGCCTCAAAGTCGCTTATACAGCTCGTATGGCTTGTTCTTGGAGTAGCAGTAATGCTTTTATTGACCCTTCTTGAGAATGGGCATTAATAGAAAAGCTTTTTATAATAATCTTTAATCTGCCTAATCCTCGCAGCCCCGTAGTCTAGCGGTCAAGGATAGGAGGCTCTGGACCTTCTGACGGCAGTTCAAATCTGCCCGGGGCTATCTTCTTATTTTTACAATACAAACATTTTTATACCCCTATATCTGGGATATTGAGATGCACAAAAGGGGGAGACTTTTAAGTGTCTCTTTGGTGTTGTTGATTGCACTCTTCTTAACTACAATAAATGCTGTACAAGCTCAGCCAGCCATAGGAGATTCTAGTTGTGTTACTTATGCCCAAGCCAGGGCTCAAGGGATAAAAGGCACAGATGCAGAACTAAGACAAATGGGATTCTGCGCAGGAATATCAGTTAGTACTCAAACACAAACAACCACTCAACAGACTCAGAAGACAGGAGTTGAATATTCAGAAGGAGACGAAAGGGATTCTGATTCAGAGCAAGGATACCAAGTAGATTATTCTGCCAGGAACAAATGGGACGATTATTACAAAGATAAAACAGATGAAGAATTGAATGGAGGAGATAAAGTTGAGTATCAAACTATCTGGGACGCATTGGAAGAGTGTGAGCGCATAAATGACGAAAAAGTTGAATCATGCCAACGTGCCTGCGGAGAGTATGACGAGTGCGGGTGTTATGATACTTGGCTTCCAGGATTTGAACAGTGCCAAAAAGACAAAAGAGAAAGAGAAGACGCATACGCGAGAAAAGTCGCTGCGATGATGAGAGAGTATGATAAAGCTCTTTCTATTGCAGCGCAATTGCCTTCAATTAAGGAAACAGGCAATTATGATTCTGCTGAACTCATGGAACTTGTGGCAGGAAGGCATAATGAAGAAGTAGAAGAAATTCAGAACTATTATGCAAGGCCTCCTGCATTCCCTGGGGTGCATGTAGACGAAGAAGCAGCAATTGACAAGTTCAACAACTTAAGGCCCTTAAGCATGGACTTGCTTGATGCTAAGCAGTACTATGATAAATCTCTTCAGAAAGGGATGCCTAGTGCAGAGCTAGAATCCGTCAAAGCTGAGTATGATTCAAAGATTTCAGAAATGAAAGCTAAACTCCAAGAAGTGCTTGACGATGATTATGGGAATGCAGATGCACTATGGCAGCTAGGGACCTTGGCTAAATGGGAAGGAGATACAAGAGCCTCATATGAATATTATAGAAATGCATTAATATACTCCAAATCAAGAAATCCTTTCAAATACAAGATTTTTATGAATGCAGCAAGAGACCCCGAAACAAAAAAAGCGCTTCTTCAAAGCCTTGAGCCAAAGAAGACAGTGATAGAAATTCCAACTGTAGACACTTCTCCGTTGCTTAATGAGCTTAAACAAAACTTAAACGTCCTCATTCAGCCATTAAGTGATGAAGTAAAAGGCTATGCTTTTGAAATCGAGAAGATGTCAAGGGCATTCTCAATAAACAGGAAGATAGAGGAAGTAAAGCAGGAACTAGGGATTTCTCCTGTAGGTGAGAAAGATGACGGACAGTAAGCCAAAAGTGCCATTTACCGCATATGCTTCTTTAGTTATGGGTATATTAGCCATGTTCACTGGAGGGATGACTGGAGCTGGCCCATTCTTTGCCTTTCTTGCACTTATTTTCGGGATAACAGCAACTATAAAAATAAAGAGGAAAAAGCTTCCAGGCAAATATATAGCACTCGTAGGCCTGGTTACTGGCTCAGTACTCCTCGTTTTGATTCCAATGTATAGCTCACCATTGCGTTCTGCAAAATGCACAGATATATCTTGCTTTATTGAGAACGCGAATCAATGCAATCCAACCACATATACAGAATCAACTGATTACGGAACAATAAAATAT
>CAYUUH010000075.1:0-5687 GCA_964447855.1 uncultured Methanosarcinales archaeon
ATAAAGAAGAATTTAGATATATCTACACCGTTCTTCTCGATTATTTCCTTGATAGTGCCATATGGCCTGCTTAAAGAAACATAGCATATCTTATCGAACTTAGAGCCTAAAAAGCCAGCAATATCTACAAGAAATGTCCTGAACCCCTCTTTTTTTACACTCAGCGCAAGTATGTTATTCTTGACTAACCTGTTTTCTATCTTGCCTACATTCAACATTATTCTCTCCGAATATTGATTCTCTCTAAAATTGTACTTTATAAATCTTATGCCCAATAGATGTACATGCAAATATTTAAAAACAAACAGCCCAAATGTCATTTAAAAGAGAGGTGAATCGTATCAGGGCTTTATTGGTTAGTTTTGCAGGATATCCCTATACTCCGAGCAGCCTTATGCCTGACAACGGCCTTGCAAGTTTAGCTGCTTCTTTGCTGGATAAAAATCATGAAGTGAGAATTCTTGATTATGGTACAGTCGATACAATAAGGAGGCTTAGGATTCCAGGCCAACAGCTCCAGCAATTCCAGCAGATTGGAGCGAAAATTACGTCTGACCTGAACTCTGGAAAGGTTCCTGAGCAAGGAGATATATCAGAGCTTCATTCTCTTGAGGCACAGGTTGAGGGGGCCCAGCAGGAAGAAATATCTTCAATTGCAAGGGAAGTTGCTGAAGAAGCAGGCAGGATGTCAGCTGATTTTGTTGGCCTAAAGCTTTGGAATGGAGATGGATTCACAGGCTCCAGGATTATTGCAGACGCTTTTAAGAAAGCAGACCCTAAGCTCCCCGTTTTTGCAGGAGGGCCCCATGCTGACTGGTTTAAGGAGCTCATTCTTCGGGAGATTCCTTCGATAGATGTGTTGGTCACTGGAGATGGAGAGCAGACAGTCGTGATGCTCGCAGATTATGTTGCAGGCAAAATAAGCCTTGAAAATATCCCAAATCTAATATATAGAACTAATGGAGACTTAAAAACAACCCCAAAAGCATCTGTGGATATATCTTCACTGCCGACAGCAGTATATGACTCAGAAGTTTACCTTTCTATGGCTGGAAGCCAGAAGGTAAAGATTATTGTCCTTGATGAGAGCAGGGGCTGCCCATATACATGCGCTTTCTGCATGCATCCCTCGAAAAGCGGGAATGAATGGAGAAAGAGAAGCAAGGACAGGGTTGTTGACGATATAGAATCGATGATTGAGAGGCACGGAATTAATGCCTTTGTTTTTGCAGGCTCAACAACGCCCCCTGGCCTGCTTAAGGAGATTGCCCAAGAAATTATTGATAGGGGTTTAGAAATTGATTATACTATATTCGGCAATTTCCGAGGGACAAAGCCAGAGGATTATGAACTATTGGCTAAATCAGGATGTTATGCTATCTTTTATGGATTGGAGTCAGGAAGCCCTTACATAAGAGAAAAGGCTCTTGACAAGAAAGTGGCCCAGGAAAAGATTGTCTCTGCAATAAACGCGGCTAAGCAGGCAGGAATCTACGTGATTACGAGCGTGATTTATCCTGCTCCTTTTGAAACTGATGCGACAAGGCAGGAAACACTCAGCCTTCTTCTTGAAACAAGGCCAGACTCTGTTCCGGTTCAGTTCCCAGGGCTTATCCCGGGTGCAAAATGGATGGAGAATCCTGAGCAATATAACTTTAAGATTCATGTTGACCCAGATACTTACAGAAGGACAGCATTGCCATATAAGTTTAAACTACTATTCCCACCTATGCTTTGGGACTCATTGCCGTACAGCTGCAATGGGGACAATTTTAAAACCCTCGTCAGGAAAGGGACACAGTTTGCGCAGGAACTAGAGAGAAACGGAATCTTGACAGCCATACCCCAGGATTTGGCATTAATAGTCAAGCATTTAGGCATTTCTCCAAGAGAGTTCCGCGACAGCTATCGTGCTCATTTCTTGACCGGGAATTACCAGGCCATCGGAGAGATGGTCCAGAAGGTTAATGCGAGTGTAGTCGGAACAAATGGCTCTTAAGATAGTGTCGGCATCATCTGATGATGATAAACGGAAGGCATTTAGGATTAGATATAGAGTATTTGGTGAGCAGTGCAGATACCTAAGGCCTCAAGACCATCCTGACGGGACAGAATCAGACTCCCACGATTCATTAGACACAACATTAAGCTTCAATGCAATATGGGATAATGACCCTGTAGGCACAGCAAGGATTTCTCTTAGGAATGTCCAAGTAGCCAGGCAGAATAACACAGATTATGGCCTTCCACTGGAGCATATATTCGACCTTTCGCAGTTCAAGGCAATGAGAGTTGAAGTTGTTGAATTTGCGAGGTCTGCTGTTCTGGAAGAATACCGCGGAACAAGGATAATCCAGAGCATATGGGGCTGCATGAGAGGCTATTCTATGGACAAGGGGGTATATTATATGATTACCAATGCAAACCTCGAGACAGATAGCCTGGAGCATGCGAGAAGGATATTCGACCTTGCCCAGCAGGAAGGCATTGTTCATCCTTCAATAAGGACTCCTGCTAAAGAGCCTTATTCCAGTGATGTAAAAAATGAAGGGATAAAATACCCCCTCTCTGCAGATGGCAAAGTCACGCTTCCTACAATAATAAATATGTATGCCCGGCTCGGTATGAGATTCACGTCAGGCCCGATATACTACAGAGAATTTGACATGTGCTCAGCATTAATGGCAATTGATTTTAGGGATGTGCCTTCCCCATTTGATAAGATGCTTGACAAGGCATGGGATAAGTTCAACCAAACACAAGAGAAGCCTTAATCTTTGAATTTAATTCTTTAATGCTAAGCAGTTTTACATTTTGTTTCTTGAAGTTCTTGTCTTTCTTGTCCCATTTTGACAATGGCTTGATCATAAACTCGCAGTAGCTGTCGCCTCTTACAACACATTTAGTCTCAATACAGAATGCATCTTTTATTCCAAAAACCTTCCTTATCATTACTGAGCCTTCGCCCCTCATAAAATGGTCAACAGGGTCTTTTCTCAGGCCGAACATCCTTTTGTAATACTCTCCCTGAGGGCACGAGCCCCTTACAATGAAGACTTTATTCTTCTCGTCTATATGCTTCCATTCATAGGTTCCGTTTCCCGCAACCTGAGTTTGTTCTGTTATGAACCTTAAAAGCTGGGTTTTGTCTGCATATGTCTTTGCATATCCAAACCTTTCGCTGATTAAGTCAGAGCCAACTTCAGTCTGCAGAGCGCCCATATTAAACATTATCTCTGCAGCTTCGTTGTCAGAATACCTGTTCTCAAGCATTTTTTGGAGATAAGCTAGAGAGAACAAAGGAACAATTGAGCATGGAACATCCCAAAGATAGAACTTTCCGTCCTTATGCTTCATTGACTTAAAGCCAATCACTTTCCTGAGCATGCTTGGCGGAAGTCTTAAATCTTTATCGCTCATTTTATATCGTGTATAACAACTCCTTTGTTGCTTATTTCCAAAGGATGTATATCTTCATCATTTGCAGTTTTCCTCATCTTCCTTACGATAAGGCTTCTCGAGTACTGCCCACCCATGCTTTCAAAGGTAAGGTGCACAACTCCGTCGCAAAAGAACTCAGAGATTGTGTCCCTGCTTAGGTATTCTCCTTTCTCAGAGGATTCTGAGATAAGCAGGCTTGTGCAGTGCTCCATATTGTTCAATTCTGATATAAACCCGTAGATGAATCTCTTGACTACAAAATCTCCAAGTATTGCAGGAGAAAAGACCTTTTTCCTGTTTATCATATCCACCATAGTCATATCTTTGATAGTGGTGTATATCGGAGCATTTACGGCTAGAGTAGATATAGAATCTATAATGACTCGTTTGATACCGTTCTTCTGGATTACTTTGACTACATCTCTAGTTGTATTCTCGTCAATGTTCTTGAGAGGTATATGCATAATCTTGAGCTTGCCTGACTTTTCGAGGCTCTGGAAATCCCAGCCGAATCTTGCAGCCTGCTCCCTGATATCATCTATCTTCTGCTCAAAGCTTACATAAAGGCATTTTTCATTGAACTTCTTGGCGCCGTAGTAAACAAACTCCATCCCGAATATAGTCTTGCCTGTTCCAGGCGTGCCGCATATAAGAATTGAAGCTCCCTCCGGAAAGCCACCTTCTACCAATTCATCAAACCCTTTAATCCCTGTGGGAACTCGTTTTGTCCTCAAGGATATCACCTCTTTTTCAGTTTCTTTTTTGAGATTATAATATAATCTATACTGCTTGCTGGCATTATTCCTCTAATAAAACGTATTAGAGAAATATTATAGCAGTATTATATATCCTGTTGCGGTTTATCCTTGTTCACTATCTTTGAGCTTACCTTGCCTCTGCATGCCATTTCTATAAGGTCCTTTGCCTCTGCAAGCACTTCCTTTAACTTATCCTCGCTTATAGGAGGAAGAGCATCGATGAATATGACTGCATTTTTCGTATTTTCGTCAACAAGAGCCTTCCTGCTCTCTTTCCAGTTCCATCTTCTTGAAAGTATTCCAGTAGCATCAAAATAAACAACCTCTCCTTTATCCACCAGCTGGACCCCCTTTGAGTCAGCAGGCATAAACTTCTCTTTTCCATTTGCCGTTCCCAGGTAGATGTCTCCCTCAATCTTGTCAAGGTCGTAGACTGCAAGGGGGATTATATTCTTCAGTGAGATATATGTGCACATATCCTTAAGATTATTCTGGCTCTTTGGAAGCTTGCCAGATACTATCTGCGTGATAAGAGTCTCAACATTGGTGTTGTAGTGAGCCTTAACCCCAAACTCCTCATATGCAGCGCGCCATGCAGAAATCAAAGGGCTCTTTGCAAGGTGCTTTGGGATAAGTTTTGGGTTAGTTGCTTCTTCCGGAGTATATGTAAGCCTGATGTAATCAACTGCCTCGTTAAATAAAGAAGTAACCTTTGGGTCTTTCTTTGTATTGTTGATGTTCTTGGCGACAATAACCCCTACATTGAGCTTAGGGAAAGCCTTGAACAAGTCGCTGAAAACCTTGAAAAACATGTTAAGAAGACTATTGAAGAGCGGGTTTATAAATTTTACTGCAAAAGCTTCTCAATCTTAGAGTCAAAATCAGATTTCTTTTTATCAAGAGCTTTTTGTTCAGATTCAAGCTTAAGCTTTAGTTTATCTAAGCCGAGATTTCCTGCTGCTCCAAGGTGCTTGCACTTCTTTATAGACTCAACAGGGTCCATAGACTTAAGCTTATCTAAGTTTCCAGCAACTTTTTTGTAAGCATCACGGAAAGGCACGCCAGAAGCAACAAGCTCTAGAGCGTACTCTGTCGCAAAAACTTCTGGAGTGCACCCGCTGATGCATTTTTCTTTGTTGACCTTAACTCCTGCAATAACTAAAGACATCACTTTAATGGTGTTCTCAGCCAATTCCAGCCCGTTCATCAAAGGCTCCTTAGTCAGCTGGAAATCACGATGATAGCCAGAAGAAAGGCCTTTAATGATAGAAGTAACCTGGAAAAGATAGCCTTCCATAATAGATACTTTTGCACGAGTTAACTCAAGAACATCAGGGTTTACTTTCTGAGGCATTATCGAACTTCCTGAGCAGAACTCTTTAGGTAGCCCAAAATAGCCGAACTCTACAGTAGAGTACAGTATCAGATCATTGGCAAGCTTTCCGATTGTAATCATTATCTGGGTTAGCGCACTAAGTATGGAGCTTT
>CAYUUH010000076.1:0-5630 GCA_964447855.1 uncultured Methanosarcinales archaeon
AGTGTGAAAGACAAGGTATCCAAGCTTGTAAAGATTCTTTCAAGATACCAGATAAGCTCAAAGCTTTACATAGTTCCTTTTGAAGAGCTGCAAAAGCAGATTATATCTGCAATACCATCAAAGTACCGCATGATCATTTATAGGAGATTCATGTTCAGGATTGCAGAGCAGGTCCTTAAAGCAGAAAAGGCAAAAGCGTTTGTTACTGGAGACTCCTTGGCACAGGTTGCATCGCAGACACTTGAAAACCTTAGTGTTATCTATGAATCCACAAACATACCGATTCTTGCTCCGCTTATAGGCCTTGACAAGCAGGAAATAATCGAGATTGCACTAAAGATTGAGACATATGAAACATCTATCCTGCCCTACTCAGACTGCTGCAGCTTCCTTGTTGCAAACCACCCTGAGACAAAGGCAAGGATTCAGGAAATAAATAAGCTTGAGGAAGGGATGGAAATAGAACAGCTTGTAGCCAGGGCATTTAATCAATCAAAAAAAGAAATCATAAGATATAGTCCTAACTTATAAGAATAAGAAAAAAACAGGATTAATGCCTCTCAAATTTCTTGGCGCACTCTTCTGAGCAGAACCTGTAGTTGTCTCCATCGATTTCTTTTTCAATGAAATCTTTGCCGATAAGGGGCTTTCCGCATTTCCTGCATTTAGCTCCCTGTCCGCCGCCTTCTGCTCCCTGCATAAAGCCTTCTTCCCAAGGCTCTATTTCGTCATCTTCTACAAGCTCTTCGCGCCCGTCTTCTGAGTATATATCTTTTTCTTCCTCTTCCTTGTCAAAATCTTCTGGTACCATAACCCCTAATCGGAATGAGGTTGTTTAAAAACCTTTCGTAAAAATAGGCATAAAAAATTCACTCGCAAATTGAGTTACAGTCCCACCATAGTCTCAGTCCCAGCAGTTTTATCGTCGAGAAATAGTCTCAGTCCTAAGGCATCTTTCTGTCAAGTTGCTCCCTTAAATCATCAGCTTTTCTGTGCGCAAGATGCAAAGGTTCAGGAAGCTTATGAGGATAGACTAGGCAGTCTTTTACAATCCTTACGCTTGAGCCAAGACCTATCTTATGGCCGATTGAGACATAGATTGGCCTTGCATGCTCCTTTGTGATAAGCTCAAATCCCCGTACTTCATTGCCAACCATTATCTCATGGTCCATTTTTTCACCTAAAAGAAAGGTCTTTGCAACACCTATGGTTGGCACATCAAGCAGTATTCCTACATGTGAGGCCATGCCTATCCTTCTTGGATGCAGAATCCCGTTTCCATCAACTATCAGGACATCAGGCTTTTGCTCAAGCTTTCCATAAGCTTCAACAATTGCAGGAGCTTCCCTGTAGCTTAGGTAGCCAGGTATATAAGGCACATCTGTTTTTACAATGGCATACTTTTCCTCAACCGGCTTAAGGGTCTTGTAATCACACACAACAATAGCAGAAATAACTTCATCACCAATAAATGCCTGGTCAACCCCTGCAACAAGCTTTACCTTGTCAAACTCATCCCTGCAGACTACTTCTTTAGCTAGCTTAATCTGCTCAGCCTTCAGTTTGGCTATGTCTACTCTCACCATCTTTTTTTCGAACACTATTTTGAATCAATTAAAATAAACCAATTAAAATTAATTAGGTGATTACTCCCACTTAAGGCAAACTTAGTTTGACTAATAGCGGTTGTGAACCCAATCTTTATAATTATTTATGGTAGTTTTACTATTTAAACTATTGGTTTTTAGCCTTAGTCCCAACCTCAGTCCCAAGCCGTTCCACCCGACGGCCGTACTCAGTCCCAATCTCTTTCGTAAACCTATGGACAGCCTCTTTTAATGTCCCGATTCTTGTGTTAAATACTAGGTTGTCAGCATGGGTTACAATCTTTTCCTCAATTGTTTTTGGAACATAATCCTTTACTGGAAGCTCAAGCTTTTTCGCCTTGATATCCTTTTTAGTTATGCCTGCTCCAAGGTGCCTTTCTGCAACCAATGCATGCTTTGGCAGGCCTTCATTTCTTAAGATATTGGCTCCGATTATTCCATGCTTTATTGCATTTGTGCATTGAAGCCTTCCAATGTCATGCAATAAGCAGGCTGTTTTTACAAACTGCACATCGCACTTAATATTCTTGCAGTACCTTAAGGCAACCTTTTGGACAGCCTTAGAATGAGCCAATACAGCATTAAAGTCTTTGTCTGAAGCAGAGTATTTCTTTAGAACTTTAATAGCATCCTTTTCAGATATATGTTCCATATTAAAAAATGACAAGCCAGAATGCCTGGCCTGCCTCTCACCTCTTTATCCCTGTGCGAGATATGAATAGGAAGGCTCCCATATCCTTTAAGTGGGGGTGGTTTTGGAGAAGAAAGAGATAGGGAGCCTTTTGAACCTCATCTCTTTTTTATTTCGTTTGGATTTTTGCGCAGCTCTTGTAGCCACATTAGTCCAATCCTTATCAACTCCTTGTTGAATTTTTCACTCAACTTGTAAGTCTTCTTGTAAAGATCGTAATCAATTAGCCCCATGCTTTTCATTGGGGTTAATATGCGGTCGTAAAATTGTCTTTTGTTGTAGCTTAGCTTTACTTTCTTACCGCGATACTCTGGCTCATCAATCTCTGCAATCATGCTGCCTTCATGCAGCTGGGTTGCAAAAACTGACATCTGAGTCTTGGTCAACTCTCCGCCAGAGTCTTTTATGTTTGCAATCAAAAGCTTCCCAACAATCTTTTGTTGCTTGGTGGCAAATATGATCTCGTAAACGTCTTCTGGTAAGTTGAACCTATCGAACAATATTACCATTATACATATATAACACAACTAGTATATAAATGTTTCTATTAGTAGACTAGTATACTAATTGGTATATTAGTTCAAAAAGAAGTTTTTTATCCTATCTTCGTATAGTTTGGTTATTTTCACGCCGTAATCCGGCGGGAAATACCTTAAGTAAGCAGGCCACGAATATCTTTCATCAAGGAAAACAATCACTCCCTTGTCAGTATCAGACCTTATGCATCTTCCTGCATTCTGCATTGTCTTTGTCAGTGCAGGGAACACATAGCCGTAGTCCCATCCTTTGCTGAACTTCTTGTCATAATACTCTATCAGCTTTGTGGTCTCAAGGTTTGGCTTTTCTAACGGTAAGCCTACAACCACAACTCCTTTAAGATAATCTCCAGGCAAATCAACACCCTCGCCAAAGCTTCCCGAAGCAACCGCAAGCAACACACCTCCTTTGTCCTTAAGGCCCTTAAACCTGTCAATGAGGCCTTCTTTCTCAGACTTGCTCAGCATCGGCTTTTCAAGAAGTATGGACTCTTTGTCTTTGTGAAGCTCATAGAAATAAGTGTAGACATCATCCCTTATCTTGTAGCTAGGAAAGAACACAGCAACATTTCCAGGAACATTGTTTACTACCTTTATCAGCACATTCGCGATATCCTTGAACTGCTCTTCGCTTCTTTTTGTGAACTTAGTTGTTGTTTCAGGTATCACTATGCTTAGCCTGTTCTTCTTGGGGAATGGGCTCGGAAGAACCTTTTCATCAGCATTGTCAAATCCAAGAATATCTTTGTACATGGATGTGGGAGTAAGCGTTCCTGACATCAGTATTGTAGAATAAGCATCAGTTATTATCTCCCTCGTTGATATTGAAGGGTCAAGGCACTTGTACATAAGCTTCGGATATCCGTTCTCAAGGCTCAATATCCTTGCAAAGCCCTTGTCATCCCCAAGCCAGAACTCAAGAAACCCAACAATACCTCCGATATAGCTCTGCTTCTGTTTTTCCCTTATCTCATCAGCAACATCATTGAACTCCTTTATGATGTCCTCGTATCCGATGCTGGATTCGATTGCCTCAATAAACTCATCCTTTGTTATCAATTTTTCATTCTGCATGTGGCTAAGGCCCTGGCTGAACTGCTCCATAACTCCCTTTATGATGTTGAGCTTTTCTATGGTCTCAAGAAATCCGTGCTTTGCTGCTTCCTTCAATCCTCTTTCAAGCATGAACATTGTAAGCTTATGGCTGTAAAGGTCCCTGCACCTTTTTGGAAGGTTGTGGCCTTCATCAATAATAAGGATGGAGTCACTAAGCGCTTTTCCGCTCTTCTGCAGGAAGGTGTTCCTTATGCTCTGGTTGAATGCGTAATAGTAATCCGCAATGACTACTTTTGCGTCTTTTGCAAGCCGCATTGCAATCTCATAGGGGCACATGCCTTCCTTAATGCACATTTCAATAATCTCTTCATTGCTGTATGGCCTTTTCTTTAGCGTCTCAACAACCTTTTGAGCCCTTGTCAGAAGCTTTCCTTTTTCCTTTAATGGAGTATAGAACTCGCACTTGTTGTCTTCCCTCTGTTTTTTACAATATTCATTGAAGTCCATTCCATAAAGGTTTTCAACGGTTGGGTCAATGCACATCCATTTCTTCCCAATCAAATCAACGCACGCAAACTCTGCATTGTGTTTTTCTTTTATTTTTTTCAATGTCTCAACAGCTATCCTGTGCTGAGTGTGCCTTGAGGTAAGAAAGAAAACATTCAGGTTTTTGCTTATTGCATACTCAAGCGCGGGAGATATTGTTGCAGCAGTCTTTCCAAGTCCGGTCGGCGCATGCACAATCAGGTCTTTTTTGTTTTCAAGCGCTTCTTCAACTGCCCTAATAAGCTCAGTCTGGATTTCTCTTACAGTTTCATGCGGAAATAATCTGCTCATTTTGTAAAAATTAGCTTAACAAAGAGGCATTTGTTTTTATCTCTTTACTCAAATCATTTTTCTGACGGTTTCTTTTATTGAGGAGAAACGAAAACTATTTAAATCAGTTTAGTTTTCAAAATATCTATCAAAATTCATATATTGCATAACAATAATGAGGTTGGGGGAGTGATTTTATGGACGAGAAAATTTTCAATGTTTTTTTCAGAGAAAAGCCATCTTTAATGCTGGTTAACCTAAAAAACGCAAAAAGCAGCGTTTATGCATCATCTTTAGCAAAAAAGATTGACTGCACATATTCTCATGTTGTTAAAATCTTGCAGGAAATGGAGAAATCGGGCCTGATAAACTTCGAAAAGCAGGGCAGATTAAAGCTCCTTACACTTACAAAGAAAGGCTCTGAAGTTGCAGAGCACATTGATGGTATAAGAACTGTTCTTTAACTTTTAATATACTTCTTTAATCTTCTTTTATTCTAATTTACTCTTTCTTCAAGCGCAATCTTTTCAAGAACATCTTTTGCAGATTCTATAAGCTCTGCCTCTTTGTCAGTTGGGATAAGCGCTCCGGCAGCCTGCATATGGCCTCCTGCAACAGAACCTTCAATGTTCTTTGTCATCTGCTGCATAATCCTGCTTAGGTCAAAGTCATGCTTCTTGTAGCCTGCAACCCTTAAAGAAACCTTAGTGGTTCCATCAACAAGCTGTGCCATCGAAAGCACAAATGTCCCTTCCTTAAGCTCATTTGACTTTGAGATTATTGATGCGATTGTGCCTATGATTGTAGGCATCACCATGTCTTTTGCATTGATTATTACTAAGCGTTTTCGCCTTACGTAATCATTATAATACTTATTGTCTTTATTCCAGTCACATTTATCGGTTCAAGAATTGCTAAAATTTT
>CAYUUH010000077.1:0-5625 GCA_964447855.1 uncultured Methanosarcinales archaeon
TTAGGGGTAGTCGCCTCTCCTTTAGAGGGTTTTGTCGAACTTAAACTTAAGAAAAGGATGGACAATGGGAAAGAATACTTCTGCTTAATGTTCTCGGGGCCCATAAGGTCTGCGGGTGGTACAGGCGCGGCCGTAGCAGTACTTGTTGCTGACTATATAAGGAAGAATATGGGTTATGCAGAGTACGATGCGACCGAAAACGAGATAAAAAGAGCAGTAACAGAACTATATGATTATCATGAAAGGATAACTAATCTCCAGTACTTGCCAAGTGAAGAAGAGATTGAATACATGGTCAGACATATGCCATTGCAGGTAGATGGTGACGCATCAGAAAAGATAGAGGTTTCAAACTATAAAGACCTGCCAAGAATAGAGACAAACAGGATTCGTTCTGGCGTTTGCCTTGTAGTTGGGGAAGGGCTTGCCCAAAAGGCAAAGAAGGTTCATGCAAGGCTCTCAAAATGGGCAAAAGATTTTGACATGGAACAATGGCTCTTCCTTGAAAAGTTTTTAGAGCTGCAAAAAAAGAAGAAAGCACAAGGCAAAACAGAAGATAAAAACGTTAAAATCTCTCCAGTGTACACTTATATAGCAGACCTAGTTGCAGGTAGGCCAGTCCTGACACACCCCTTAAGGACCGGAGGCTTCAGGCTTAGGTATGGCCGCTCAAGAACCTCAGGTTATTCTGCAGCATCTATAAGCCCTGCAACAACCTACATACTCAACAAGTATATTGCCATAGGGACACAGCTTAAGGTAGAAAGGCCGGGGAAAGCAGCGACGATTACCAGCTGTGACACCCTAGAAGGGCCAATTGTAAAACTTGAAGACGACTCAGTCACAAGGGTGGACACAGTAAAAAAGGCAAAGGAAGTTGCTGACAAAATCAAAGAGATAATCTTCTTGGGGGACATTCTTTTCAGCTATGGAGACTTTTACAACAGAGCGCATACTTTAGTCCCTCCAGGCTATTGCGAGGAGTGGTGGGTGCAGGAGCTTGAAAGGGCAACAGTAAACATGTTTGGAACAATAGACTTAGATAAGCTTTCAGAACTTGTCGAGATTCCAAAAGAAGCCCTCGACGTCCTTCTTAAGAACCCCCTTACCTCAAAGCTTACTTCTCAGGCAGCAATAGACATTTCGACTAAGCTAAACATCCCATTTTACCCAAGGTATACCTATTACTGGAGCACCATTTCAGCAGACCAATTAAAATCTCTCGTTAAATGGGTAGAGAAGGCAAAGATAATCAAGACAGAAGACAAGATCCAGAAAGTAATCCTCCCGATAGAAAGCGAACCCAAAAGAGTTCTTGAGGTTCTTGGAGTTCCACACTCAATCGCTACAAATGAGTTTGTGGTGATTGAAAAGGACGACGCATTAGCCTTTGTAGCGTCCTTAGGGCTCACTCCCCAAACAAATGTGGGGGATATGATTAAAAAGATAGAGGAGAACAGCCAAAAAAATCCTTTGGAGATAGTAAACCTCTTCTCCAAGGTTATTTTGAAAGACAAGGCAGGAATATTCATCGGGGCAAGGATGGGCCGCCCCGAAAAAGCAAAGATGAGAAAGCTCACCGGAAGCCCGCACGTCCTTTTCCCTGTCGGGGAGGAAGGTGGCAAGCTAAGGTCCTTCCAGTCTGCATTTGAGACAGGAAAAATCACCTCAGATTTCCCGCTTTACTCCTGCCCCAATTGCAAAAATCAGACAATATTTGGTGTTTGCGAAAAGTGCGGCACAAAAACTGAGAAAAGATATTTCTGCAATACCTGCGGCATACTTGAAAAAGAGAAATGTCCGCACGGAGCAGCCCAATTCAAGAAGCAGGAGATAAATATAAAACAACTCTTTGATGATATCTTAAAGAAGCTGGAGTTTAACACCTACCCAGACCTCATAAAAGGGGTAAGGGGCACATCTAACAAAGACCACACTCCAGAGCATCTTGCAAAGGGAGTCTTAAGGGCAAAACACGAGGTTGCAGTAAACAAAGACGGTACGATAAGGTATGACATGACTCAATTGCCGCTCACCCATTTCAGGCCGTTGGAGATAAAAACCTCCGTCGCACGCCTTAATGAGCTTGGGTACACTAAAGACATCCACGGAAAGCCGGTTACAGAACCAGACCAGGTACTTGAATTAAAGCCCCAGGATGTAGTTCTTCCTGCGTGCACAAGCTCTCCTGACCTTGGCGCAGATAAAATCCTTCTGAACGCGGCTGCATTTATAGACGAGCTTTTGACAAGGTTTTATGGCATCGAGCCATTTTATAACTTTAAATCAGAGGAAGACATAGCAGGGGCTCTTGCAGTAGCCTTAGCTCCACATACCTCAGCAGGAATAATATGCAGAGTTATAGGCTTCTCACAGACTCTCGGATTCTTTGCGCATCCATTGCTCCACGCAACGACAAGAAGAGACTGCGATGGAGACGAGGCATCAGTAACTCTTTTGTTAGATGCGCTTCTTAATTTCTCAAGACGGTTCCTTCCAAACAACCGTGGCTCGACACAGGACGCGCCTTTAGTCCTTACTTCCAGGTCTGTCCCATCAGAAGTAGATGATATGGTATTTGACCTTGATATTGGCTGGAGATACCCTCTGGAATTTTACGAAGCCTGCTTGCAGTATAAGATGCCCAGCGAAGTCAGGATAGACCAGCTTGGACATCGGCTCGGGACAGAACAGCAGTACGAAAAGATGGGCTTTACCCACAATACTGCAGACCTCAACTCAGGAGTGAAATGCTCTGCATACAAGACATTACCCTCTATGGAAGAAAAGCTTCTTGGCCAGATGGACCTTGCAGAAAAGATTAGGGCAGTAGACACAGAAGACGTCGCAAGGTTAGTAATAGAAAAGCACTTTATAAGGGACATAAAGGGAAACCTGAGGAAATTCTCAATGCAGCAGTTTAGGTGCGTAAACTGCAACGAAAAGTTCAGAAGGCCTCCGCTTGTCGGAAAATGCACAAAGTGTGGAGGGAAAATAATATTCACAATTTCAGAAGGCTCAATCATCAAATACCTCGAGCCTGCAATAAGCATCGCAAACAAATACAATCTACCGCCCTACCTTAAGCTAAGCCTTGAGCTTGTTAAGAGGCGAGTAGAGGGAGTCTTTGGCAAGGAAAAGGAGATACAGAAAGGTCTTGGAAGCTGGTTTTAGCTCTATTCTTGAACAAGCACAGCCTGTGCATGAGGTATTCCATCAATCTTCAGTATACCTCCTTTATCTATAATCCCTAGCTTTATGCAGAAAGCAATGCTCTCTTCACCAACGACATTAACAATATACGCGCTAAGGATAATCTTTTTAACTTCCTCAGGACCGGTCTCTTTTCCTTTGTAGAAATCGGAAGTAAGGTCAAGCTGTTTGTTTCCTTCCTCGAACTTTTTTCCCAACAAATCAGAATCACAAATAGCAACAATCTTCTTGCCTTCAGCAGAATGCGATTTTACTATCATTCTATCTCTTAAATTTTTGATTTTACAGGATGCCTGCATCCGCATGCAGTGCATTTAAGGAACAATAAATCTCTTTCTTTCTCAAGCTTCGTATCTGGCTTCCCACACTCAGGGCAGAACACAAATTCCTCAGCATACTGCCTTATCTTTTGGTTAATCTTTGAAGCAGAAGCCTTAGTCCCGACAATAACGCTGCCGCTCTTCTTTATCTCTCCAGGAGCAGCAAGCTCCTTTAGAACATACTTTAACATATGCTCTGGCTCTCTTCCAAGGGAGTTTGCAATCTGAACGAAATTATTAAGAACTGTCCTGTTGCCCTGTATATGGCCCACGACTTTAGGTATCTCAAACCTCTCCTTCTCAAAAACAGATTCAGGAAGGCCTTCCCTTGCTTTCTTTAATAGGTCTTGGTAATCCATCCATTAAAAGAATCTTAAAGCCTTTTTAAAGGTAATTATTATCCCTCATTAGTTCTTATCCAAAAAGTATATAAACCACCTCAGCAAAATCCTCCTCATGGTATTAGAGTCATTAGTATTCCCTCTTTCAGCCGAGAAAAGGCCATGGGAGATGTTTTTTGTCGGATTTCTGTATTCTACTGTAGCCGTATTCCTGTCCCTTTGGATATTTGAAAAGCAGGCCAGCTTCATAATGGTCTTTCTTACAGTGCTTGCGTGTGTTCCAATAATGCACAACACCATGGTAGTTGAAGAAGACAAGGAAACCAAGATAAAAGATGAATCCAAGCTTATGAAGGAGCATACTAAGGCAATAGCCTTTTACCTCTTCCTGTTTTTCGGGATTGCGATGGCTACTGTTCTATGGTATGTTGTGTTGCCCACAGATACCATCACATATCTGTTCCAAAAGCAGGTACAGACGATAACAGATATCAACAACCAGATTTCAGGCAACTTAATAGCGTCTTTTTCAATTTTCCTTAAAATACTTTTCAACAATATGAAAGTTATGGTATTCTGCTTGATATTCTCTTTCATCTATGGCGCAGGCGCCATATTCATCCTTACCTGGAACGCCACAGTCATAGGCACTGCGATGGGAAGCTTCATAAGAGCTCATTTGAGCAATTATGCCCTTGTTGCAGGCATCCCAAAAATAGCGGGCTATTTCCAGGCAGTATCCCTCAGTCTTATGAGATACTCTATCCATGGCATCCCAGAGGTACTAGGCTATCTTTATGCAGGACTTGTAGGCGGAATAGTGTCTGTGGCATTAATGAGAAGGAACGTAAACTCCAAGAACATAATGAACGTGCTTGTTGACACATCAGACCTTTTATTGCTGTCCTTGGCCTTCTTGCTGCTTGGTGCAATCTTAGAGGTATATGTGACCCCGCTTCTATTCTAGAGAAATAAGAACACCAGATTACTCCAATATCTTTATTCTTCCAGGCCTTAGCTCAAATATCTCGCCTTCCTCAAGCAGAGTCCGTATAATCTTCTCTGCTTCAGAAACATTTGACTTCTTGATAATTTCCTCAACGTCTACACCAGAGCCGGTGTCTTCTGCTTTTATCAAGCTGAATATTTTATCTATAGGATTAGAAGCAGGCGCAGCAATAACCTCCTCTTCCTCAATCTTTACTTCAGGCCTTCTCAGTTCAAGCTTCCTGACCTCAACCCAGGCTTTGTCATGCACTTTCTTTACTATCTCCGGCACAAGGTACTTTTCTCCAAACTCTCTTGGCCTTCCAATGACAAGCACAACATCTCCTATATTCACCTCATTGAAGATATCGTGGTTCTCAAAGCTCCTGACCGGAAGCCTCCCGCTGCCATCATCAATCAATATCGTTTTGTGGTTAGATTCATCTGTCTTAAGCACAACAACCCCTAGGACATTTGCCCTTGAGACTTTTGTGCCATCAAGAATTCTGATAAAATTAGGCATCCACCCCTCTTCTTTAACATAATCACCTTCAAGAAGATCCTTTATTCGTACTTTGTACGCAACCTGCCTTTTTTGCTGGGGAGTTTCCATTAAAACACCTGATTACAGCTTTTGGATAAACCCTCTGCGCGGCTCAAATATATCACCAGAGCGCTTCAGCTTTTCCAGTACCTCTTCAACCTTTTCCTCTTCTATCTCCCTGTTGCGGGCCTCTTCCATTATATCATCGATAGGGATTGTT
>CAYUUH010000078.1:0-5618 GCA_964447855.1 uncultured Methanosarcinales archaeon
TCTTTTACAAGCACAGTATTAACAGCACCTATTCTCCTTGCTGTTTCGTCAACTGTGTCGATGGCTTTTATTACCCTCTGCTTATGAGGAATTGTCACACTTAAACCATTGATCATGCCCTTAAAGTTTTTGATAAATGAGATTACATCGTCAACAAGGAAATTAACGTAGACGTTGTTTAATCCGAGCTTTTCAAACGACTTGTTGTGGATTATAATGCCCCTGCTGTGGGCAACTGGATTCCCTACAAGGCCAAATATCTTCGGGTTCTTTAGTTTGTTAGCCCGGTAAACTTCTTTTAGGAGCCTTGCTTCAATCTGTCCTGGAGCAGACTCTTTTCCCTTGCTCATAGAACCGAATGTGAGGAACGCTCCGAGCATAGGCGATAATATCCTAGATATCTCTCCTTTCTCCCCCATGCACAAGGCTATTATCTTCTTGTTCTCTTTCTTAGCTTTTTTTATTAATGAAAAAATCTTTAGATTGTCTTCTATTTTGTTCGCAAATGCTGCTATCTTGATTATGTCACAGTTAGTTTTCTTTATTTTTCTATAAATCACATCAAGATTTGTCGGTGTTGTCTTGAAGTTGTGGTGGGATACGATTACTTTTGTTTTCTTCGAGCTCTTTTTTAGCTGGCTGACTGCCTTTGTCCCAGAGCTTAGCTCTATATCAACAAAGTCTGCACCAAATTCTGCTGCTTTGCCCAATAGTTCTAGTCTTTTCTCTTCAGAACCAGAGAATTTACCACCCTCTGATTTTTTTCTTACTGTAACTATCAATGGCTTTTTTGTTTTATCTATGATTGATTTCAAACTTTTTATAGAAATATCCCTAATGAAGTCTGCTCTCAGCTCGATGATATCTGCATGTTCCGCATTTTTGATGTCTTTGAGAGCCTCATTTGTTGTCTTTGCTGTTATAGGCACGCAAATCATTTTATGACCTTAGAAACTATGCTGTCGGGAACCTCTATTCCGTATTTTACTTTACCTACCCCAAGCGGAAGAACATATTGGACTTTACCTGCAACAACCTTTTTGTCCAGCAACGTCTTCTTCATTATCTCCTTGGACTTGATTCCCTTGGGAATCTCTGTTGGAAGGCCTGCTTTTTTCAGGATTGCCTTGATAGTATCGACATCCTTCTGGTTTATCAACTTAAGTTCCTTTGCTATTTCTGCCTCTTTTGACATTCCAATTGCAACTGCCTCTCCGTGTGATATCTGGAAATTCATCAATGCCTCTACTGCATGGCCGACTGTATGGCCAAGATTCACTACTTTTCTTAGGCCAGACTCTTTTTCGTCTGCCTCTACAATCCTGGCCTTTATCTCACAGTTCCTCTTGATTATCTTTTCCATAACTTTTGAGTCTGACTTGAGTATCTTATCCATATTCTTGTCTATGAAATTAAAGAGTTCCTTGTCTGCTATTATTGCATGCTTTATTATCTCTGCAAGTCCGTTGAGGATTTCTCTTTTCGGAAGGCTCTTCAGAATATCCAAATCTATGAAAACCTTCTTTGGCTGGTGGAATGCTCCAACTAAGTTCTTTCCAAGAGGGTGGTCTACTGCAACCTTGCCCCCTATAGAACTATCGACCATCGCAAGCAGAGTTGTTGGTACCTGGACATATGGAACGCCGCGGTTGAAGGTTGCTGCAACAAATCCCGCCACATCGCCGACTACTCCGCCGCCTAATGCGATTATTACAGAGTCTCTTGTAAAGTTAAAGTCTATCAGCTCGTCTTCAAGATACTCCTTAGTCTTCCTTGTTTTCTGCTGCTCTCCGGCATTGAACCTTAGCAGATAAGTGTCAAGCCTGTTCATTACAAAATTCCTTAGGAAGTCTTTTGCGTATAGTTTCTCTACATTCGTGTCAGTTATTATTGCATATTTGTTGCCTAGCTTGCTCTTCTTGAGTTCAGAAGGAACCTGGCTTAAAAGCCCTGAATCTATAAGAATCTCATAAGAATTATCCAGGCTCTTCTTCAGGTTTACTTTTACTTTCTGCATAGTATCAAGTTATATTGTTCTTCCCACTGCCTTGGCTACCAATCCAACACTCTTCATCAGCCTCTCGAAATGATTTGGCTTTAATGACTGATCTCCATCGGATACTGCCTCTTCTGGATTTGGGTGAACCTCTATCATTAGGCCGTCTGCGCCGCATGCTACTGCTGCGTTGCTCATCGGCTCTACAAGGTCGTACTGCCCTGTTCCGTGGCTTGGGTCAACAACAATTGGGAGGTGCGTAAGCTTCTTTATCATTGGCACTATATTCAGGTCCAAGGTGTTTCTTGTGTATGTGCAGAAAGTCCTTATCCCTCTCTCGCACAAAATGACATTGTGGTTTCCCTCTGACATTATGTACTCTGCTGACATAAGGAACTCTTTTAGCGTTGCTGCAAGGCCCCTCTTAAGCATTACTGGCTTGTTTATGCGGCCAACTGCCTTAAGGAGGTTGAAGTTCTGCATGTTTCTTGTTCCTATCTGGACTATATCTGAGTATTCTGCCACAAGAGGAACCTCTTTTGTATCCATCACTTCAGTTATTATCGGCATATCTACAGCCTTGCCTGCTTTTGCAAGATATTTAAGGCCCTCTTCACCAAGGCCTTGGAAAGCGTAAGGAGATGTCCTTGGCTTGAATGCTCCCCCTCGCAGTATGTGAGCGCCTGCCTTTTTGACTGCTTTTGCTGCTTTCATTATCTGCTCTTCACTCTCAACTGCACAGGGCCCGGCCATTACAACAATCTTTTTTCCGCCAATCGATACTTTACCAACCTTGATTATCGTATCTTCTTTCTTGAATTCCCTGCTTACAAGCTTGTACGGCTTTAGAATAGGCATTGCCTTTTCAACCCATTCCATTGCAGTGAGCTGGTCTGGCTGAAGAAGTCTCTCGTCGCCTATTGCGCCTATAATTGTGCGCTCTGTTCCTTTTGATACATGAGCCTTAAGACCCATCTTTTCTATCTTATCGCATACGTGCTGGATTTGTTTTTCGGTTGCTCCTGGCTTAATTACAATTATCATCTTCATTTCCTCCCCATAACTTTCTTTACAGATTTTATGATATCATCAGGTGTAAGACCATACTTTTTGTACAGTTCCTCTGGCTTTCCAGATTCTCCAAATGTGTCTTTGGTGCCTACTCTCTCAAGCGGAACTGGAATGTTTTCTGTAAGTACTTCTGATACTGCACTCCCAAGCCCGCCAATGATGCTGTGGTCTTCTGCTGTAACAATGCAGCCTGTCTCTTTTGCTGCCTTGATTATTATAGTCTTGTCAATTGGCTTGATGGTGTGTATGTTTATTACCCGAACGCTAATCTTTTGTTTTTCTAGTTCTTCTGCTGCTTTTAACGCCTCATGCACCATTGAGCCAGATGCAATTATTGATACATCATTTCCTTTCTTAAGCAGCTCTCCTTTTCCAATCTCAAACTTATAATCTTCTCCATGAATTATCGGGACCTTTCCTCTTCCAAGCCTTAGATATGCCGGGCCTTTATATGATGCCAAAGCAAGAACTGCCTTCTCTGCCTCAACTGCGTCTGAAGGCTGGATTACTGTCATGTTTGGAAGCGTTCTCATAAGTGATATGTCTTCTAATGCCTGATGCGTTGCTCCATCTTCTCCTGTCAAAAGTCCTGCGTGGCTTCCTACAACCCTTATGGGGAGCTTTGATACTGCAGCCATCAACCTTACCTGGTCAAATGACCTTCCTGTGATAAAACATGCAAATGAGCTTGCGAATGGTATCTTGCCCGATGCTGCGAGGCCTGCTGCTGTTCCAATTAAGTCCTGCTCAGCTACGCCCATCTCAAAAAACCTTTCTGGATATTTTTCTGCAAACATTATTGACCTTGTGGACTCTGCAAGGTCTGCATCTAGTGCAACTACATTCTTGTTCTTGCCTGCTTCAACGAGGCCTTTTCCATATCCGTCTCTGGTTGCTTTTGTTTCTGCCATATTTCCTTCCTTATTAGTCCATTACTCTAGTTCCTTGAGTGCTTCAGGAAGTTTTTCCTTTGGAAGGGCCTTTCCGTGCCACTCTGCCTTATCTTCCATAAAGGATACTCCCTTTGCCTTTATCGTCTTTGCAATAATCGCTGTGGGCTTTCCATTTGATTTTGATGCCTTATCGAGTGACTCTATGATTTGTCCCATATCATGCCCATCAATCTCTATGACGTTCCATCCAAATGCCTTAAACTTTTCAGCTATTGGCTGCACTCCTTTTACGTCACTTACTCTTCCATCAATCTGGAGATTGTTTGAATCAACAATCGCAATAACATTATCAAGATGGTAATGAGGGGCTGTCATTGCTGCTTCCCATACCTGGCCTTCTTGAAGTTCTCCGTCTCCAAGAAGCACATAAACCTTGTAATCTTTCTTGTCGAGCTTCCCTGCAAGTGCAACGCCGTTGCCGAATGAAAGACCCTGGCCAAGAGGACCTGTTGAGGCCTCTATGCCGTCGCACCTGTCAATCTCAGGATGACCTTGTAAAATGCTTCCCATCTTCCTGAGGGTCTTAAGTGTCTTAACATCAAAATATCCTGACCTTGCCAATGCTGAGTACAGTGCTGGGCATGCGTGGCCTTTGCTTAATATGAACCTGTCACGGTCTGGCCAGCCGCATTTCTTTGGATTATGCCTTAGTTTGTAGAAATAAAGCGCAGCAATTATATCTGCTGAGGACATAGAGCCGCCAGGATGGCCTGAGTTTGCCTCTGTAGTCATCTCAAGGATGTCCCGCCTTATCTGCTTGGCTTTTTCCTTGAGATCCTGAATGAGCTTGGCTTTTTCCATTTTGGTTTGCTTGTTTCGTGGGTTTTTATATTTTTTGATTAATCTGACTAAGGTAGTTAAAGTTGTGGTCCCTTAGCCAGAAAGCTAAAAGACTTACATAAAGTAATAATAGAAAAAAGTGCTGCCTAGAAGGAACTCTTTCTGTTTTCCGGAGTTTTTTCCTAGGCTCATTTTATACCTTATTGTCTTGCGCTTACGCGTTCTTCATGGTTTTCCATGCAACATCAAACATATTCTCTAGGGCGCTCGCGAAGAATGGAGTGTTTACCCATATTCCTACATCATAGGTTGGGTGAACTTCCTTGTCATCAAGCACCATGAAAACGAGCTCTTTGCCGTCAACGATGCAGAATCTTGATTTTGCATTTGTGTGCCTTACTTCTGCTATGCCCTGGATTTCCTTTAATGCCTGTGATGCTTCTTTTGTTATTGGAGCTGCGATTCTTATCTTTACTCCCCTTTTCTTTAATTTTTCAAATGTTGGCTTAAAGCCCTCAATCTTCCTCATGAATCCCTGAGTTGTAGTCATCAAAGTTACTGACTGCTCAGCATTCCTTATTGCAAGCTCAAGATGATTGTACAGATTGTGCCTTCCGCGAAGCGAGCCTGAAAGGTCTGATGGCTCGACAAGCTCTATTCCCTGTGAATGCAACGCATTTAATTCGCCGATAAGCTCTGTGCCTTTTAATTCTTCAAGCCTGTCTATCTGGTCCTTGGCCTCTTCTTTTACGTTTTTCTTTACTCTTTCCAAAACTTCGGATGGAGGAACAGCGATATACTTGATTGGCTTTCCTATC
>CAYUUH010000079.1:0-5617 GCA_964447855.1 uncultured Methanosarcinales archaeon
CTCATTTTATCCCCCTAGTGGTGTTTTGGGTGCTCATGCCCCATATCTTGCCTGTGTTTTAGCTCTTCTATATGCTTGACTTTTGTCTCGATTATCTTGTTTACATTTCCCGTAAAGTCTTCGATCATGACAGACACATGCTCCCCGCCCAGGAAATGCGGCATTATCACATAGTCTGCACCTGAATCATAAAGCTTTAAAGCATCATCCAGCTGGCTTGCTGTAACAATAATCAGCGCCGTTTTGTTTACCTCCCTTGTCTTTTTGATAACTAGCAAATTATCTGTCTTATCCGGGACAGTAGATATCACCATATATACTGATTTTAGATTAAGCCTTTCCAATATCTCTATATCACCTATGTCTCCATAGATGCACGGGATTCTTTCTTTAATCAGGTGCTTTATGACTTCAGGATTATAGTCCACAACAAACAATTCGCGCTTCATATTCCTGAGAGTCTTAGCTATGCTGTATCCTATCCTGTTATGGCCAAGAAGGATAAAATGCTCATTGGTCCTTTTCTTAGGGATATATTCAAGCACGTCACCCTCTTCTGAGAACCTGTCAAAAATCTTAAGATGGCCTGAGAACTTCTTGAAAAGTGCATTCTCATACTTAGATAAATAGGAAGTTAAGGTTATGGTAACTACTGCAAGGATGACTACAAATAGTAGCATATCTCTCCCTATATGCCCGAGGATTAGTCCCTGAGACACTATAATCAAAGAGAACTCGCTTATCTGGGCCAAGGACAGTGATGTCAAGAAAGAAGGCCTTCTTTTATAACCAAAATATGCGCATACAAACATAGTTATGATTGGCTTCAGCAGCACGATTATAACAAGGAATATTACTAAAGGCCAAATCATGGAACCTAAGGAGTTAATTGACAGCTCCATTCCCAAGGATACAAAGAAGATTGTCGCAAAGAAATCCCTTAATGACCTCACGATGCTTATTATCTCTATATTGTAAGGCAGGTTACCTAAAGTAAGCCCTGCAATAAATGCTCCGATTGCTATCGAGAAGTTGATATAATTGAACAGGGCTGCAAACCCAAATACAACCCCCATAGACAACAAGAAAAGCATCTCGCGGGAAGCTGCTGCAAACTTAAAAAGCTGAGGGAATACAAATCTCGAAGCCATCCATGCAACGATGAAAACTCCTAACCCTTTTAACATGGATATTATTAATACTGCTCCGCTAAACTGATTTATAGTAGTAAGCATAGAGAGTGCAAGAACAGCTATAATGTCCTGCATAAGCAGAATTCCCAGGATTATCCTTCCATGCAACGTATCCAGCTCCCTCTTATCAGCAAGAAGCTTAACCACGACCATCGTTGAGCTAAATGCTACTATTAATCCCAAGTATATTGCTTCAACACTCATAAATCCGAGCATTAAGGACAATAAGAAACCCACAGCGAATATTGCAAGAACTTGTATTGTGCCGCCTAAAGTTGATACCAACCCGACGTTTCTCAGCCTGTTCAAGTCTATTTCCAGGCCTGCAATAAATAACAGGAATGCTATCCCTATCTCAGATAAAGTAGTTATCACTGTCCTGTTTGTGATAAGCGTGAACATTGGGCCTATGAATAATCCTGCAAAGATATAGGCTGGGATTAACGGCTGCTTTATTGCCCTGGCTATTAAAGCAAATACGGCTGCTATGACCATTATCATCCCGATATCTAAAAATACATTTTGCATTTTATTTGTTAAACTCCTTTAGGTATCCTTTTTCTGATAAGTATGCGAGCAATAGGTTCTTTACTTTCTCAGCCTCTTTAGTGCCGAAACCTTTGATAGAATCAAGTAGTGCAACCTGTTCTTTGTCTAGCGAAATTGAGACTCTTTTTGCCATTTGTTACATATTTGTAACATTTATGTTATTTTTATGTTACTTATTTATTACTTATTTATAGTCATTTTGTTACTAATCTGTAAATCTTGAGAAACTAGTATATAAAGGTTTCTATATCATGACTAAATAGTACAGCAGAAAATAGATATACTGAAATATTAGACGAGAAATTAGTTTTTAACAACTTTCTTTATATCTTCCAATAAATCACTTGCAAGATAAGTATAGCCTTTATGCTTCTTGAGCTGCAGGTCTCCAAGAACCCCATTAATGTAAGCTGCATTTACTGCTGACTGGAACAATGAAAGTCCTTGTCCTAAGAAGCCCACACATAATCCGGCTAAAACATCGCCCGTTCCTGCCTTGGTCATTCCTGGATTCCCTGTTTTGTTATAATTCACCTTATTCTTTGAGATTATGATATCAACCGGCCCTTTCAACAATATAACATTATCATTGATTATTTTTTGTATTGACTCTGGACCTTCCACAGTTCTTAGCTCTGAGTTTTCAAGTAAAATATCAAGTTCCCTCCTATGGGGAGTCAGAAGGCAGTTATTGATTGACTGTAAGCTCACTGCCTTTATTGCATCTGCATCTATAACGCAGGGCTTGTTTACTTTTGAAAGAAACGCTTTGCAAAAAGATTTTGCATGCATTCCGATTCCATTTCCTATCAATACTGCATCAAAGCTCTGAGCAAGCTTAAGAATTTCTTTTGCTCTTGAAGCGCAGAAATCATCTCCTTTGTACTTCTTAACTACAAGGTCAGGTGTTAACGAGTTTATCGCCCACCCAACTTTTTCTGGAACGGCAACAGTTACCCAGTCAACGCCTGTTCTTAATGCTGCAATTCCTGCAAGTGCGACTGCTCCTGCATAATCTTTAGAGCCACCTATGATTAGAACTTTTCCGTTATCGCCCTTATGGCTCTTAGAACTTCTTGTTGGAATCTTTAAGTCCCTCTTTGAAATAAATTTCATAAGGATAAAATAGAAGAACTACTATTTAAACTTTTATTGTTATCTTCCTAGTGAATATAATGCTCCATGCACTGCATTGAGGAATGGGGTTGGGTCTGCAGATTTCTGGATATATGCTACAATGTGTGCTGCGATAGGCCTTCCTAGATACTGTTCCATAACTACTTCTGGTGGAGCCGAGGAATGGATAATAACTGGAGGAGCGTTGTCTCCCATACTAATAATCCTATCTTCCAGACGTTCGATGCCAGGCACAAATTCCCTGGTAGGGCCTATATCTTGCATTCCGGGCACTTGATCTTTTAGGCCCTGAAGGTTGCCAGCATTCTTCCTTCCAAGAATAACTAAATCTACAACATGGCATCCCCTGTTAAGTACTGCCGCTGCGCTAAATCCACTATCAGTAAGTAAAGTAGAATACCCCTCGCCAGCCAACTGCTGCTCATAGAGCTTGCCCTGATTATCATCTGCAAATCTGCTTACATACAGAATAACTTTTTCCTGCCTATGTTCATCTCCATTTGACATATAATCTGTAAATAGGCAATGGTTTATAAACCTTTCTATTGATACTACTTAATAGTAGTTAAGAAATAGAGATTCCTGAGTTAAGAAAGTTTTATAAACCATATTCTTAGCTGTATCTATATGCCTAAGCCAATCAAAGGTGCAATTGACCCAACTAAGATGAAGAAAAAGACCAAGAAGAAGATTAAGCGCTGGCTGATTATCCTTATTATATCTGTGGTGCTTGTTTTAGGGATATTATTCCTGTTTGGAATAAAGATAAGGTTTGTTCTTGACGATGAGCTGAATATCCAGCTAACGCCCCTTGACTCTTCGTTTATCATCGAGAATGATGAATCTGTAAAAGTTAAGTTTGATATAGACAACAAGAACTTTATCCAGTGCAAAAGCCAGTGCGAGCTTTCCTTCATTAATATGGGGGATGGAAAGACACTTTATTCTGACAGCATACTAATGAAGCATAATGAGCATATGGCCAAAGAGTTCATACTTCCTCCGGCTGGAAAAGGGGCAGGCCAGATATTCTATAGCTTTGAGGTAAAATGCAATAATATCAAGTCCGTAATATGCCTTACTGACGAGATGCCGAGGCAGAAATCTGCGATAGTCACAGTAAATTATGGATTGAATGATGAAGAGGCTGAGTTAAAAGAAGAAAGCAAAGAGAATATTGGAGCGTGGCTATACAAAAGGGCTGATGCACTCTCGATTGCAGAACAAAACAGCATCCTTCTTTCAAGGATTCCAACCAGTATTGGGGAGAAACAAGATATAACCTCTAACTTAAACAACATAAACAAAGAACTAGACTCCGCAAGGATAAAGAAAGACGAGCTTTTTGCTATATGGGCATCTGAGGATTATTATGCTGTTAGCAAGAAGTTTTCAAGCGCTTATATGAGCATGATTGACGGCGTTAGCGATAGGCTTTTAGAGGTCCAGGATGAGATACTAGCACTTATTGAACATAGAAACCAGGACATTGACTTGTTGAACAGTATCCAGCTTTTCAAGGAAGATATCCAGGAATTGGCAAACTATTATGAACAAGAAGCAAGCCAAAATAATGTGCAAAGGCTTAACGAGCTCAACAGCGTTTCAAGGACTATCTATGAAGATTATCTTGTAATAAAGAATGCAAAGAATGATGATGAGAAGCTGCTGAACGGGAGGATAAAGGCAAATATCCAGCAGTTAAATGATAAGGTAAGCAGCTATGCCTCTATGAAGATTGAAGGGTTATTCTTATTAATATATGGAGAAATGCTTCTTGAAATCAAGGGTAATGCCGCAAGCGCCGGAATACCTTATGAATTCAGCTGCTCAGGACTGAAGGTCTTATCAGAAAAGATTGATTCTGAGAATGACGCTGCAGATGATTTTAGAGAATACAATTATAATTACACGATTGGAGACCAAAGCTTTGATGCAGAGTTTCTAAAGGTTTCGAAAGAGATTGAGCTGAAGGCATTGAATAAGGCAAAGCAGTTTATACAGGATTCTTCTATCAAGACAAAAGCTGAGCTCATAAGGATTGCAGATATTGAAATAAGCAAAAGAAATTCATCTACCCCAACGTTGTCTCTGTCCATTCCTCTTAGTGATCTATATTCCATGGCAATGCTGAACAACAGCCAGGACCAAGCATTTATTTGGGATAACTGCAAGACCGGCTCGACAAACCAGACAGCATCTACTGCGTTTATCGACACTTTAGTATCAGCCAACATCACATTAGAAAAGATAAATACTTCAGTCCCTTCAGTGAGCCTTAACGCCACTGTTGAGCTGCCGGAGAACCCTGCAAAGTGCTGCATATTTGGCGAGTGCACCAATTGCTGCGATGAAGGGTGCAAGATAAAAGAAGAGGTCTACCCTGTCATGTTTATACACGGGCACACTGTTAATGATGCCAACACTCCTGAGTTCACGATGAATGACTTCGTGAAAATCCAGAAAAAAATGGAAGATGACGGATTCCTGAACCTTGGAGAGTTAGACATCAGCGTTAATCCTTATGACGTGCTTGCAGGCGGCTGGGGAAGGAGCAAAAAGCCTGTTGTTGTCAGGTCAAGCTACTATTATATTGCCTTTTATGATGTTGCAGGATACAATATACACATGCAAAGAACTGAAAGGATTGAAAACTATGCAATAAGGCTGAGGGAGATGATTAACCTTCTGAAATACAGAACAGGGGCTGACAAGGTAAATATTGTTGCGCACTCTAT
>CAYUUH010000080.1:0-5485 GCA_964447855.1 uncultured Methanosarcinales archaeon
ATTAATGAGTCTCTTGACAAATCACCTAATGACTATATCGGAGCGATTAGGAAGCTTCCAAAAAAGCTCATCCTGATGTATATCCATGCTTACCAGTCATTGCTGTGGAACCAGGCAGCTGCTAGATTATCTGACGAGAAAGAGAATATCAAGATTCCTATCATCGGTTTTGGCACTGAGGTTGATGAAATAGGGAATCAAAACTTAAAGTCAATAATCAATGAGATAATCAAAAGAGAAGAGATAAGCCCACGCGACTTCATAATCCGCGAACTGCAGGGGTTAAGCCCTGAAGGCAATGAAAGGGATTTGTTTGCTGATATCAAGAAGCTGAAAGTGATTGAGAAGTCTGAAGATGAGCTGAATAAAGGAAAGAAAAAGATAAAATTAAGCTTCTTTTTGAAAAAAGGCTGCTATGCAACCGAAGCTGTAAAGGCAATGTTTAAGCATTGATTGCTTCTTTTACGTCTGCAACTATCTCATCCAATTTCTTTGTTGCATCGATATCAACTAACAGTCCTCGCTCATTGTAAAAGTCTATCAATGGTGCTGTCTGCTTATTGTACTGGACAATCCTTTTCTTTACAGTTTCCTCATTGTCATCAGGCCTCTGCTGCAAATCCTCTTTAGGATGGCCCTTTGGTGGGTTTGGAGCGCATTCAGGATAGATGTTATAGATTTTTCCTGTTGACTTTGACATGCGCCTTCCAGTTATTCTTTTGATGACTAATCCATCGCTGACATTGAAATTGACTACCCTGTCAAGCTCTACTCCTGCCTCTTCCAATGCCTCTGCCTGAGGTATTGTCCTTGGGAATCCGTCAAGTATAAAGCCGTTCTTGCAGTCCTTCTTTGCTATCCTCTCCTTCAGCAATCCGATTACTAACTCGTCCGGAACTAAGGCGCCCTTGCTCATATACTCTTCTGCCTTTTTTCCAAGCTCTGTCCCTTCGTCTCTTGCTGCCCTGAGCATATCCCCTGTTGCTATCTGGGGTATCTTAAGGTCCTTTGTAATCTGCTGTGCGATTGTTCCTTTGCCTGCACCAGGCTTTCCTAAAAAAATCAGTTTTTTCATGTTATCACCTGCTAAAAGAAGAAAAATCCGGTTTTAAATATTTTTGCATCGGTTTACTCATATCTTAACGCATCAACTGGCTTCATTTTTGAAGCTTGGTAAGCGGAGATGGCTGCAAGAAGTACATGACGCTTACTGACAAAGGGTTCAGATATCTTGAGAAGTACGACACTATCCTTGGATTTATTTCTGAGTTTGATTTGTAGTTTGCTTAGAGTTTGCTGTATGTCTTCTCAAGGATTCTTATGCAGTCTTTTATCCCGTGGGTGGCTGCAATCCTTGCTGAATTCTTTCCAAGCCGTTCCCTCAGCTTCTGGCTTAAAGCAAGCTTTTCTACGGCATCTGCCATGTCATTTTCATGGAACGGCTTTACCAGGAACCCGTTTTCCTTTCCGACTAAGTCAGGCAATGCATACTTGTTTGCTGCAACGACCGGAAGGCCGCATGCCATTGCTTCAAGGACAACAAGCCCCTGAGTTTCCATAGTAGATGCTGTGAGGAAAACATCATGCTCGCGGTATATCTTTCCAAGGTCTTTATGGGCAACATATCCATAGAACTTAACCTGCTTGTCAAGGCCCAGATTATGCACCAATGATTTTGCTTTATTTAGCGCAGGCCCCTCCCCGACTATAGATAACGTTGCGTTTGCAACCCTTTTTCTTAGTATCAACAGGCTCCTTATAACTATCTCAACATTCTTCTCAAAACTTATCCTACCAACATGGATTAGTTTTACTCCGTCTGCCTTATAATTTTTCTTCGGCTTGAAAAGGGAAAGGTCTATGCCGTTTGAAATGACTTCTATTGGAGTCTTGAACTTCTGCTTTTTCAGCTCCCTTTTTATTGCTGCTGAAGGAACGATAATCAAGTTACATTGATCATACAGCTTTTTTGAGAGATTCCATGCTATCCTTTTTGCAAGGTTGTCCTCAAGCGCTTTTTTCTTTGCTTTCTCAGCTTTCTTAAGCATGGCCTCAGGGCTTTTTTTCATGGAAAAGATGTTCTCAAACATTGCAGCCAGCTTGTCAAGCTTAAGGATTTTGACTGGAGATATATACATTGTCTCCTGGGAAACCAGGGTATGGTAAGTTCCCACTGATTTTACCCCCAGTTTTTTTGCGCACCTTACGCCTGCCATTCCTATCGCGCCCGGAGTGTGGATATGGATTATGTCCGGCTTAAACTCGCAAAGGGAGGCAAGGACATTCTTCATTGAAGGGAAAGCTATTTTTACATCTTTATAGGAAGGCAGGGAAACAGCAGGTATTCTTTCTATTGCTACATTCCTGTGGAATTTTGCTTTTAATCCGTTTTCCCTGTAGTCTGGAGCAAATACCCTAAACTGATGGTCTTTTGACAAGATGTTAAGTACGTTCCTTATGGATATGGTGATGCCGTCTATCTTAGGAAGAAATGTGTCTGTGAAGATAGCTATCCGCATGTTTAGTTTTATTTTAGAGTGCGTATAAAAAGGTTACGAAAAGAAAAAAAGCCTCCGATGGGAACAACTGGTTACGCTCGGTTGAAACGCAATGCGGGTTTCGCTTCGCTCAAGCCCGCTTAGTAGAATCTAGAGAACGCTAAAAGCCTCCGATGGGAATTGCACCCACGACCTGCTGATTACAAGTCAGCCGCAATAGCTACTATGCTACGGAGGCATATCATGCCAAGAAACTGGACTCATTTAAAAAACTTACTCAACTAGGCCTCATAACCGTAGATTGGTCTCCAGAAAGGCTCTGGAACAGGTATGAATGTCCTTAGATTAAGATATTTCTTTACCTTGCCCGTAAGCTTGTAGACGTCACGCCATAACTCCTTTTCGCGCTTGTCAAACTCAGACTTCAGGATTCTGGAATAATAGAGCTTATGGAAATGCTTCAGCACCGGATGCTTGTCCCATAGGTTTTTGTAATCGCCTTCTATCCAGGCATTGAAGAATATCTCCATCTCGCCGAAAATCACCTTTACTTCCTTGCCCATGTGCATCCGTTTTTCCTCACGTGCATAAACAATATGGAAATCTATGTCAAGATGATACTGGTAATAGCCCTGGTATTTTGTCTCTGGTTTCTTTATGGTACGCCACCAAATCCATATTTCCTTGCCGCCTGCGTGGAGGCCTTTCTGGCAGAACTTTTCCATGTAGAGCTTCTCGATGTAATTATGGCCTAACTGGCCTGCTTTCTGGTCTTCGTCAAAGAATCCTTCCTCAAGAAGATACTCGTGCATCATCACATAGAGGTTCTTCAGGTGAAAAACGTCCTTGTACTTCACCCTCATGATAGGGATTTTTCTAACTGGAACTGCCATATAGTCTTATATTGGAATCCAAATTTATAAACTTTTCTATTATGTATACTAGTATACTAATTTGTTCACTGCTTTGACAAAGCTTAAAAACATATTATATTTCATGAAAATAAAATGCTGGTTGGAATTGTGGGCAAGCCCTCATGCGGAAAGAGCACTTTCTTCAAGGCATCTACATTAGCTGAAGCTGAGATAGCAAACTACCCTTTCACGACAATAAAGCCGAACCACGGAGTAGGATATGTCAAGGTTGACTGCGTTGACAAAGAGTTTAAAGTCCAGTGCAACCCGAGGTTCGGGTACTGCATCAACGGCACAAGGTTTGTTCCTGTTGACATGCTTGATGTTGCAGGCCTTGTCCCTGGCGCGCATAAAGGGCTTGGACGCGGAAATGAATTTCTTGATGACTTAAACCAGGCAAATGTGCTCATCCATGTTATTGATGTATCAGGCTCGACAAATGAAAAAGGGGAGGCTGTCAATGCATTGAGCTACGACCCTGTTGAAGACGTAAAGTTCCTTGAAGTTGAGCTTGACATGTGGTACCTCAGGAACCTGAGAAAGGGCTGGGAGAGGTTTGCAAGGCAGGTCCAACAGGAGCACCAGCCAATCGAGAGGGCGCTTGAAAAGCAGCTTTCATCTTTCAGGGTAACAGAAGATATTGTAAAAGACGCTGTAAGGGTGCTCGGCCTGAACAGGGAAAAGCCTTCTGAATGGACTGAAGATAACCTAAAAGAGCTTGCAGTAAGGCTTCGAAGAGCAACAAAACCGATGCTTATTGCAGCGAACAAGGCAGATGTTCCTGGCGCAGACAAGAACTTTGAAAGGGTCAAGAAAGAGTTTCCTGATTATATCATAATCCCGTGCTCTGCAGAGTCAGAGCTTGCGCTGAAAGAGGCAGCAAAGCACGGAATAATCGACTATACGCCTGGCGGGAAAGATTTTAGTGTGAAGAATGATTCAAAGCTTAATGACGCCCAGAAGAATGCTCTTGAGTTCATCCGGAAGAATGTGCTTCAGAAGTACGGCTCGACAGGAGTCCAGGAAGTTCTTGACTCGGCTGTGTTCAAGCTTTTGAAATATATCGCAATATTCCCCGGCGGAGTGAACAAGCTCGAGGACAAGGACGGCAACGTGCTTCCTGACTGCTTTTTGCTTCCTGGAAAGACGACTGCGCTTGACTTTGCGTTCAGGCTGCATACTGACATCGGGAAAGGGTTTATCAGGGCAATCCATGTCAAGACGAAGAAAGTCATTGGCAAGGACCACGAGCTCCTGCACCGCGATGTCATCGAGATTATCACAAGCAAGTAATGCTTATGGAAGGAATATCTTTTGTATCTGCATTTGTTATGCCTAAAATAGCTTTGTTGATATTTGTTTGTTTCTTTATTGTGCTTCTGCTTAACTTTAAAGAGATTTCAAAGCAGTTCAATAAGATTAGCAGGAAAACGTGGATTATTCTCTTACTTATTGTTCTGCTTGGAGTTTACCTTCGCTTTCATTACACGCCCCATCAATTCAGAGTGATTATCGATGAGCCTGAGAATATTGAGGCTGCAAAAAATATTGTTAATGGCAAGGGTGCTGTCAACTGTCAATATACCACAAAGGAATATTGCAAACAGTATACTCGACAGCCAGGCTGGCCAATATTGCTCTCTGCACTATTCTACTTTTATGGGGCTAATGTTTTCACAGCGATTAACCTTTGTGCCTTGTTTGGCTCTTTGTCTGTAGGAGTTATTTTCTTTTTGGCTTATCTCATTTTTAGGAGGGAAGACACTGCATTATGGAGCGCACTTCTTTTATGCCTGTTCCCTGTACATATCATATGGTCAGCTTCGTCGGAGCCGAACATTCCATCCTTGTTTTTTGCGCTGGTAACACTGAGTTTGTTCTTAGTTTATTTTAAGTCCAGCTCTGCTAAGATTCATTATCTTGCTGTTCTTTCTTTTATATGCACTCTTTGTGTACGCTCAGATGAGATTTTGCTTATCATTGTGATTGCCTTGCTGTACCTGTTTCAAGGGAAGGATAAATTTAAGATTTATCCTTGGGTTAGCTTTATTTTGTTCCTCCCATTCTACTTTA
>CAYUUH010000081.1:0-5093 GCA_964447855.1 uncultured Methanosarcinales archaeon
TTATTTATAACTCCTCTTTTATTGGCACGTTGACCCTTTCTTTTATATTATTCTTTTCCAATGCAGACTTTAATATGGCACTTATCATCTGAGTGTAGTTCATACCATCAGCTTTAGCCATCCTTGCAAGCCCCGCATCACTTGAAATATCCGGATTTGGATTGACTTCAAGCACATATGGATTCCCTTGTTTGTCAATCCTGAAATCGACTCTTCCATAATCTTCGCATCTCATTATCCTGTAAGCAGCAAGCGCGATTTTCCTAAGCTTATTGGCAAGAACCTCATCTATTTCTGCAGGGCATTTTGGAGGAGTATTCACATAATAATCGCTATCCTCAATCCATTTTGCAGAATAAGTACATATGTTTGGCAGGTCATCGCTAAGATTATCAAATATTATCTCTGAGATTGGAAGCACTCTTGGCTTTCTTGTCCCTATAATCCCCACATTTGCTTCTCTTCCCTCAATAAACTCTTCAACAAGGGCAGGCTGGTTGTATCTGTCAAGAACAACAAACACCCTTCGCATGAGCTGCTCTTCGTTGTGAACCACAGAATCTCTTTTTATGCCTATGCTTGCATCTTCCATCAAAGGCTTAACTATCAGCGGGAATCTGAGCTTTTTGTCCGAGCAAGTCTTTATCGAAGTAAATATCTGAAACTTGGGAGTCGGGATTTTATTATAAGCTAAAATCTCTTTTGTTCTTCCTTTATCCAGGCAGCTTGCCAAAGCCCTGAATCCTGCGCCAGTATAAGGAATACTGAGCACATCCAGCATAGCAGGGATATGGGGTTCAAGCTTGCTGTTGCTGAAGAAACCATCATCACATAAGTTGAATATAATGTCTATCTCATCCCTCATTGACCTGAGCTTCTCGAACATGTCAAGGTCAACGTGGATATGCGTAACATCATAGCCCAGAGCTACTAACGATTTCTCTATCTCAACGATATGGTCATTGGTTATCCTGCCTTCAATGTCTACTGAATCATTAGATTCTTCTCTCTCCAATTCCCCTTCCATAGTGTAAAGCAGGCCTATGTTCATTTTGCGATATTGTACCTCTTTAGAGCGTGATTTAACACTTCATTAATTATCTGATTATAAGTCATCCCAGATGTAAATGCAGCTCTTGGGAACCTGGAGTTTTCTTTCGGGTCAGGAATCATCCCAGGAAGGGCGTTTAACTCAAGGATATATGGGATTCCATTTCTTACCCTTAAATCAATCCTGCACCAGTCTTTGCATCCAAGCTTTTTGTATGCCTCAAGGCATACTTTTTTTATCTTAGACTCTAGATTAGGAGTAAGTTTCGCAGGGCACACTAATGGGTCATGCCCGCTGTTAGGGTTATCATAAATCCACTTAGCCTCATAAGAATCAAACTTGTTCATGCCTTCAGGAAGATTGTCAAACTTTACTTCGACTATAGGAAGCACAACTGGACTCTCATTACCAAGGATTCCTACAGTAAATTCTCTGCATGCAATGAACTCTTCGACAATTGCAGGCTGACGATAATCTCCTATCATCTGAGCCACTCTTTCCCTAAGTTCAGCCTCATTATTGACTAAACAATTATCTTTGATTCCCTTGCTCGAACCTTCCCTAATGGGCTTGACTATCATCGGGAACTTCATGTTACTCTCGATATTTTCTGAGCTGTTTTCAAATACCTGGAAGTTAGGAGTAGGAATCTTATAATATTTTAGAATCTCTTTTGTTCTTGCCTTATCCAATGTTAATGCAAGCGTTAAAGGGCCTGAGCCAGTATAAGGTATACCTAGCTGTTCGCAGATAGAAGGTATGAAAGATTCCCTGCTTTCCCCTTTAAGCCCTTCAGCAATGTTAAATACTATATCTATCTTGTCTTTGAGTGTTAGCAGAGTTGAATATGCATCTTCGTTTGCTTCGACGAGAATTACTTCATGCCCCATAGATTTCAGAGCATTAGAAATAGCATTGATTGTATCATCTGAATCAAATTCAGCATACAAATCTTCCGGTTCCCCACCATCTTGAGGTACATCCTTTTTTTTGTTGAAAGTTAACGCTACAGTCAGTCCCGTCGATGTAATCACCAGACGCACCCCTTCACTAAACAGTTTATTTTTGGACTCATATAGTTTTTTTCAGAATGATTTGCGCAGAATTGATATTTAAATGTTTTTATTTTGTTGATTTTCCGTCGAGGAAATGATTAATTTTTTAGATATCTTTTAACACTTTTTTCATAACTAAACTGGCTAATTTGATTTATCGACGACAAATAAAACTATTTTTTAAAACAAATGATGGGTTATTATTCGTTTTTTGATTATTTTTTCCGATAAAACCCAGACGAAACTTAAGAAATATTTTTTGTTTTCTTATTTGTTTTTTTATTCTTTCAAACGGCGCTAAACTCTCGTCGATATAAATTATGCGAATTTAATCTCAACAATGGTCAATATTCAGAAGTGAATAAAAGAATCACCAGCATAAACTAAAATTTAAATGATATGGGAAATAATTATTCCTGCAAGCGCACCAATCAACAACCCTAATGCAAAATCTCCTGCAGTAAGCCTCATAAGGAACGGGCTTTCTGCAACATTCGGAACGCTCACTATGTTTTCCACCTGATGCACTATCTCTTCTACAGGCTCTGGAGCAATTGCAGCAGATTCAACCGGTTCAGCAGTTATCTCAGGAATTTCTTCTTTCTTAGGCTCTGCTTCTTTTACCATCTCTTTTTTTGCTCTTGCTTTCTTTTCCTTCTTAGGCTTTACCTTTGGAGCTTCAGGCTTTTCTTTTTTCCCAGCATTTGCTTCTTCAATGGCCTTCACTTCTTTCTTAATGTTTCCAAGCTCTACAACTCTTTTTTGGAGCACTTCTGCCATCTCTTTCTTGTTTTTTGATGCAAGAAGGGCATTTGCAAGCTCATTGTCCTGGTGAATATCCCTCACCCAGTTATGGAAATCATTCTTGAAGTCATTTACATGATGATTAAACGTGATATCATCCATAGTCTTAACAGAATTATAGAGATCCACTAAGTTCTTAATCTTCTCCCCTTTAAGGGTTACAAAGTGATATTTAGGGTGGACATCCCCCATTGTCCGTTCCATTTTTAAGTTTTCTTATAAGCTTAATCAGCCAGCAGTCTTCTTAAGAAGCTTGAGTCTCTTGTCTAGCTGGTCAATCATTGCTTTCTTTGTCTTCATCTTGGATATGCTGTTTGCAAGTGATGTATCACCCACAACATGCTTCACCCATGCGCTGAAATCGTTTTTAGTGTCGTTTACGTGGTGCATAAATGTGCTGTCATCCATCTTCCTCAACGCACTTGACAACTGGTTTACGTTATGTACTATTGGCCCGTTGTTTACCCAAAAGCACTGCTCTGGCGAAACGTCGCCTAGAATCTTTTTGGCTATTTCCTTCTTCATTTTATTTCATACCTCCTTTGAGTTCTCCTATCAGCTTTCTTAACACGCAGACCTCAGCATCAAGCTGGTTGTTGATTGCTGAAATCTCCTTTGCTAGATCAGGGAGCTTGAACACATCATTTATCCAGTTGCTGAAATCATTTCTGGACGAATTCGCATGATGCTTGAATATTTCATCACCCATCTTGCTGAACGCATTTGCAAGGTCGAATAAGCTCTTGAGCTTCTTTCCATCCGCTAGAACAAAGTGATATTCCTCTGGAACTTCACCTAGAACCTCCTTTTTTATTGTAACTTCTACCTTGGCAGGCTGCTTCACTTCTTTAACTATCTCTTTTTTGGCCACTGCTGGTTTTGCAGCTTTTTTCTTATTAGCCATATATACTCACCCCTTTTGTTTTATTTTAGTATCTCCTATTTATAAACTTTTTTATTGTTGCCCTATCCTAAGCTTGATATCGTTCATCACATTCATGAATGCTATGAAAGAGTCATAAGGGCTGTCATATGGATTAAAATACTTATGGACATCCCCGTCATTAAACCATTTAGTGCACATATAATAAAAGTGGTCTGAAGTCTGAAGCCTTCTCCAGTCATCAAGCAGCTTAGGGTCCTTTTTCTCTTTTATCGCACTCTCTATAAGATATATCTGATGTATGGCTTCCTGTTGCATCCTGTTCCCAAGCCATGCAGACGTGTCTCTCTCAACATCAGCCCAGCTTACCGGACTGTGGATATCAAGCTCCCCTACAGGCTCATAATTTGAAATAGCTTCTGAAGGAGTTATAAAATTATTGTCTGGATGCTTTAATATCTCTCCAGGAAGGTGCCTAAGGAAATCAAATATTCCCTTGTCTTCCCATTGATGTTCTCCGAATGTTTCATAGTCCATAAACAGGTTTATCAGGTTGCCGTTGCCGTTTGCTGCAGATACCCAGTCTGCAAATTTAGGTGCAGTAAGAGGGAAACCTTCCCAGCTCTGCTGCGAGAATCTGAAGGCAATATCATCGCTAAGCCTATAATTCTTTAGCAGAAGCTTTATTTTGTTAGTGGTCTTAGGCCTGTAGACGAAGTTAGGGCTCCTCCATCCAAGGACATGGTCAGCCCCTTCTGCAAGGATCCCTTTGTAACCCATCTTTTCTACTATATTTGCTACCTCATTGTTGAATATAAGCTCAGTATTTCTGAACACCTTGGGCTTTAGCTTGAAAAGCTGTTTTACTTTCTTGTTGTGTTTTTCTACTTGTTCCTTAAACTCATTCTTTGAATAGAAGAAAGACAATGAGTGGTAATAGGTCTCATCAAGCATTTCAACGCAGCCCGTTTTTGCAAGCTCTATAAAGCTCTCAAGAACTTTAGGGTTGTATTCTTCCATCTGGTCAATAAAAACTCCACTGAGGCTGTAGCTTATCTTGAACTTTCCGTCAAAGCCCCTGATAAGATCAAGCATAACTTTATTTGCAGGAAGATAACACTTCTTTGCAACCTTATCGAAAACTTCCTTATTCTTATGGTCGTCAAAATAATTGTGGTTATGCCCTACGTCAAACACAGGATATTTCCTAAGCCTATAGGGCTGATGCACCTGAAAATAAAAACATACTGATACCATCTACATTAAAAACCGAAACTTCCAGAGCATACTTCGAGCAGGT
>CAYUUH010000081.1:5103-5461 GCA_964447855.1 uncultured Methanosarcinales archaeon
ACCCAACACTCTATTATAAATATGTATGCATTTTTCTGCAGCATTGTCCCAGTTGAACTTTTTCACTTCATGATGCCCGTTCTCAGTAAGAGATTCCTGAAGAACATCATGCCTTAAGACTGAAACCATCTTATTTGCCATGTCATCTATATCCCAGAAATCAGTCTTTAGACAGTTACTGATAACTTCTGAAACTCCGCTCTGCTTCGAGATAAGTACTGGAGTTCCATTTGACATGGACTCTAAAGGAGTTATTCCAAACGGCTCTGAAACAGAAGGCATTACATAAAGGTCAGCCATCCTATACGCCTGGTCTATATCAGGGCCTCTTAAGAAACCAGTATACATAATCCTGTCG
>CAYUUH010000082.1:0-5443 GCA_964447855.1 uncultured Methanosarcinales archaeon
TATATACTATCATGGCAAAAACAGAGAAAGCAGCAATTTGCAAGCACTGCAAAAAGAAAATCAGCGGCAAGGCAAACTTGTCGGGCTTACATTTGTCTGCCAACACTGCGAAAAGCCAAGTGAAGAAGTGACATAGGAAGAAATAAGAAAAAAATGGGGTGAGGCATATAGTTGGGGAGCGAAAAACTCAGCAACTTGGGGCAGAAGTGGAGTATGAATAATCTGCCCTAACCTTGCATTTTTAAAAAAAGATAATCGGGGGTGATTAAGATGTCTAATTTTGACAGAAGGCCGTTCGACGAAGACCCGTATTGGGAAACCTTCATGGTATATGGCCTTGAAGGCGCAATCAATGAAGATTTGCATGACACGATGAACGACTTTGAGGATAAATAAAAACCAGAGAGGCAGGAAAAAATGTTTGAATTTCAGGGAATGAAGCTTGTAAAGGACAAGAATGGAGAATACATAGAGTCAGACGAAACAAATGTAAAGTATGAAGAGTAAACAGGGGTGGAAAGATGAAGCAGAGCAACAACAAAAAGAGGGAGTTTCAGGAATTCCAGGAAAACGAGTTTGAGACTATGTTTGATGACAGGAGCATAGTGACCGAGAGAAGGCTTGAGCAGAAAGAAAGCTGGTTTGGAAGGGCGTAATTCTTTATTTTATCAGCTCATCAACAATATCAAAGTCCTGCAGGATGAACACTTAGAAAACTAATACAACCCTAAAACTCAAACTTAGCCTTGTTCATCTTCATTATCTTAACCAAGGACAGCATCACAGGGACTTCCACCAAAACCCCGACAACTGTGGCCAGGGTAGCTCCTGAGTTCATCCCAAAAAGTATCAGCGCAACTGCAACCGACAGCTCAAAGAAATTGCTTGCGCCGATAAATGCAGAAGGTGCAGCCTCTGTAAACGGAATCCTGAGTTTTTTAGCCATGAAATAGCCGATATAGAAAATCAGATATGTCTGCAGGAGCAATGGGATTATTATCAGTAAGATGTGCATTGGATAATTGATTATCTTGTCCCCCTGGAATATGAATATCAGGACCAGGGTGACGAGCAGGCCCACAGGGGTTATCCATTCGACATCCCTGATAAACTTGTTCTCAAACCAGGATTTGCCCTTATGCCTGACAAGGAAGTGCCTTGTGAGGAATGCAAGCCCCAAAGGCATTGCCACATAAAACAGGACTGAAAAGAATATGGTTGCAAATGGCACCGGAAAGTCAGTTGTAACTCCCAAAAGGAATTTTCCCAACGGCGCAAACAGCACAAGGATTACCAGGTCATTGACAGAAACCTGGACCAATGCATAATTGATATTTGCCTTTGCAAGGTATGTCCACACAAGGACCATTGCAGTGCACGGAGCAAGCCCCAAAAGTATCATTCCGGCAATATACTCGCTTTGGATATTTACAGGGATTAGCGTGCTGTAAAACACCCTCATGAAGAGCCATGCAAGGAATGCCATTGTGAACGGCTTTATCGCCCAGTTTATAATAAGCGTAAGGAACAAAGGCTTTGAGTTATCCCTTACCTTGATTACCTCGTTGAGGTTAACCTTGAGCATTATGGGGTACATCATCGCAAGGAGCACAACTGCGACAGGAATAGAGACATTTGCAACTTCAATGCTGCCCAGGTATTTGGAGAAGCCAGGGAATAGATAACCTATGCCTGTGCCGATAATTATGCAGACTGCCACCCAGATTGTGAGATACCTGTCGAACAGGTTCAGCTTTCTTTCAGAATTGTTATCCATTTTAACCTTCAGATGAGGGCAAACCCTCACCCCAACAGCTCATCAACAATATCAAAGTCCTGCAATATGAACAGATGAACTCCGGGGCAGCCATAGGCTTTCAGCTTCTTAATCATTTCTGAGAAATATACAACTCCAAGCTTTCTTGCCTCATCAGGATTGTCATCAAGCTTCTCAAGGTCTTCCTTTAGCTCCTGCGGAACAGGAATTCCGAAGAAATTCTCAACAGACTTAGCCTGCTTAAGGTTAACAATCGGCCTTATGCCTGCGATAACAGGAACCTTAATGCCTGCCTTTCTTAAGTTCTCAACATAAGCCTTGTAATCCTCAAATGAAAATATCATCTGCGTGATTATTACATCAGCGCCTGCATCTATCTTGGCCTTGATGTGCACTTTTTCCTCTTCAAATGGGTCCTCTGGATGGCCTGCAACCAATATGCAAAAGTCGCACTTGTCCCCTGACCTTGGCTCATCCTTTAATGGGGTTGGCAAATACACGCCTTTATTCAGGTCAGAAAGCTGCTTAACAAGCAAGTAAGCATACCTATAGTCGCCATTCCACGGCTCTTTTGTCCCAGCTGGAGGGTCTCCCCTTAATGCAAGGATATTCTTAATGCCAAAATAGCTCATGTCAGTGAGGTCATTCTCAATCTCCTGCTTAGTTCTTTCACGGCATACAAAATGGGATATTGCAGTCAAGCCGTATTTAGCCTGGGAAAAATAAGTGATGGGCAAAGTGCCTCCACGCAAAGAACCACCTGCACCTTTAGTTACAGAGATAAAGTCAACCTTGTTCTTAAGGTGGGAAATCTGCTCGTAAATCTCCCCAAGATTAGTTCCATTCCTAGGCGGAACTAACTCTACTGAAAACGTGAACTTTTTCTCTTTTAAGATGTCAGTTACTTTTCTGGAATTCATTTCTTAATCAACTCCAAAGCCCTTTTAGCTGCCTTGATAGCGTCATTTGCATAATGGGCCTTTATCTTTCCCGCATAGTCAGCTGTGATAACTGCACCGCCTACCAGGACAGGTATATTAAGGTTATTGTCCTTCAAAGCTTTAATAACTTTTTCCATTTCTGGAGCAGTTGTTGTCATTAAGGCAGATAAAGCAATCAGGTCAGCTTTGTTCTCCTTAGCTTCCTTAACAATAGTATCAGCTGTTACATCCTTTCCAAGGTCAATAACCTTAAGGTTATGGCTTTCAAAGACAGCCTTGACAATATTTTTCCCAATATCGTGAATGTCATTTTCAACAGTTGCTAAAATAACTGTCCCTTTTGTGCTTTCAGCTCCTTTTCCTATCCTGGACTTAAGGACCTCAAAAGCCTGCTTCATGGCATCTGCAGAAAGTAGAACCTGGGGAAGGAAATACTCTTTCTTGTCAAACTTAACCCCGACCTCTGTCAAGGCATCTATTAAGATATCATTTACCTTAAATGCCTCCAAGGTCTCAAGAGCTTTAGAGACAATCTCCCTGATGTTGTCCTTGTCGCCGTAAAGGATAGCATGATGCAATTGTTTTTCTATTGGCAATTTGTCATAGTCAACCTTTACGTCTATCTTCTTAATCTTAATGTCAGTGTTTTCCTGGAATACTTTATCAAGAGGATTAAGGATTGCCAGGTCTAAACCAGCTTTAGATGCTTTTGTGAAGAACTTTGAGTTAATCTCAGAACGATTAGGAAGGCCGTATGAAATATTTGAAACTCCAAGTATTGTCTTATAGCCAAGTTTCTTAATTGCCTTGACTGAGTCGATTATGATTTGTTCATTCTCAGGATGGGTTGCGATTGTTGTGACAACACAGTCAACGACAATATCCTGCTTTCTTATGCCGATTTCTTCAGCTTTTGAGATGATCTTTTTGGCAATAGTGATTCTCTCGTCTACTGATTTGGGCAGTTTCTTCTCTAATGTCAATGCTAAGATACAGGCACCATACTTCTTAGCCAAAGGCAGGACTGTTTTCAAGCTTTCCTCAGAGCCATTTACAGAATTAATCAATGGCTTTCCAGCGCATTGCTTAAGAGCAGCCTCCAAAGCCAAAACATTTGAGGTGTCTATGACAATAGGGGCATCAACAATGTTCTGCACAGCATCAACAGCTTTCTTAAGATTAGAAACCTCATCAGTTCCAGGAAGGCCAACATTAATATCTAAGAGTGAAGCTCCTTCCTTTACCTGAGCTAGAGCTTGTTTTCTGATGTAATTAGTCTTTCCTTCCTTAAGCTCAGCAGAAAAGTCCTCTTTATTGGTTGGATTAATCCTTTCTCCAACAATCAAGGTGTCTTTTCCAAGTGTAACTGTTCCAATCCTTGAGCAGAATTTAGTCTTAGTTTCAACTTCTCTTTTTTTAGGCTTTTTATTCTTTAATGCTTCTGATAATTTCTTGATATGCTCGGGAGTTGTTCCGCAGCAGCCACCTAGCAGATTAACGCCAGCTTCAATGAACCTCTCAGAAAATGAAGCAAATTCTTCAGGGCCAACCGGAAATACAGTCTTACCGTCAACTAGCTTAGGCAGGCCTGCATTTGGCTCAGAAAGTATCGGCTTAGATGTGTGCTTAGCAATTGCCTTGACAATCTCAAGGTGCTCCTTAGGGCCGGCTGTGCAGTTAGTTCCTATAATATCAGCTCCAAGAGCATCAGCTATCTCAACATAGGTCTCAATATCAGTGCCAGTTACAGTACGGTCCTTGTCAAATGTCATTGAAACAATCACAGGCAAAGAAGAATTCTGCTTAGCTGCAATAAGGGCAGCTTTCAAAATCTTAATGTCAGCAATTGTCTCGATTATAAGCAAGTCTGCTCCAGAAAGTGCTTTAACCTGCTCAGCATAAACTGAATAAGCCTCGTCAAATGTTAAAGTGCCTAATGGCTCAATATAGGCTCCCAAAGGAGCTATATCCCCAGCAACTAGACAATTAGGGCAGGATTCACGGACAATCTTAACGCCTGCCTCATTAATCTCTTTTACTTTGTCCTGCAGCTTGTACTGCTTTAACTTAATGCGATTGGCACCGAATGTATTTGTAATAATAATATTAGCCCCGGCATCTGCATATGACTTATGCACAGCCTTGACCAGCTCAGGATTCTTAATATTCAACTCATCAGGGCAGCCTTTTGTAAAGCCCCTTTTCTGAAGCTCAGTTCCCATTCCGCCATCTAGGACAAGTATCTTCTCTTTCAGCTGTTTCAGTATGTCTTTAGCCATTTTGTTCTGTTAAGGGTTTCCTGTTTTAAATATTTTTGACTGATTTATTCTTTAATGAATATTTTCCATTGATTTTATTTTGCTTCCCATCCGATAACAGCCGTTATAGTCTTCCTTGGAGTCATTATGTGCGACTTGCTTAGCGTTATGAAATCAGCCTTAAGCGCACTCAATATATTTGACTGGTCTGAGATGTGCCAGTTCCCATAGCCAACTGAATAGCGCGCAAGAGGCTTAAAGCCATCTGACTTAATGTGCTGGTCAATTATCTTATTAACCTCGTTGGCAGCCTCTTCAACTGCCTCTGAGCCGATTGCATCTCTAATAGTGTTTGTGGTAACATCATCGCCCTTCTTGGATATCTCATCCCCGACAGTAACCAGGAATATTGTTGCCTTAGGGCATTTGCTCAATCGTTTAGCTAATGTAGTGCTTTTTGCAACAAA
>CAYUUH010000083.1:0-1111 GCA_964447855.1 uncultured Methanosarcinales archaeon
TAATTCTTCTTTATAGATATCCTTACTTCAACCGTGTCTGCTCCAAAAGAAGTTGAAAACTGCGTGTTTATTGACAGCCCAATTGACCTGACAAGCATTGCCCTATCGATATCCGAGGCATTAAAGCTTGGCTGCGATGTTGTTTTTATAGATGCAATAACCACTCTCCTGATATATAACAGCCCTGCCAGCGTCATAAAATTTTCAAACTCAGTGCTTACAAAAGCAAGGGTGAACCATTCAAAAGTAATTTCAGTAAGCTTAAAAGAGGACGAGAAGAGCGAGCTTATCAAGAATATCTATGAGTTTGCTTAGGAAGTGCTGGATGTTTAGGAATAGTTTCAGATTGTAAAAAAGAGGAATTAGGACATATGGAATTTACCAAGGAGATTTTAGACAGGTTTCCAGAAGGAGTTACTATAATCGACCCTGATTTCAGGATAGAATGGATAAATAAGAGCCTGAGAAACAAAGGATTCAACATAGAGTTCATAAACGGACAGAAATGCTACCAAGTCTACAAAAACCAGGCAACTATATGCAAGGACTGCCCGACACTTAAGGCTTTCTCGAAGAAAAGGACCATAAGCCACTTTGAAGATGGAAATGACGGCAAGAAGTACCAGATAACTGCAGTTCCAATTGTAAAACATGGAAAAGTGGACAGGGTAATAGAGATTTCAAGGGAGATTTTCCCAAGAAAGCCTGTAAACAATTCATCAAGGGTTTGCGAGGTATGTGCCAGGATTTGCGAAAAAGTAGTTCCTGCAATTGAGTCGATAGGAGATGCCTTCTTCATTCTTGACAAAGACGGCAGGTTTGTATACTCGCATATTCCTGACGGGATTAAGATAAGCTCTTCTTCAAAGAGTTTTATCGGGAAAAGATATAGTGAGGTTATCTTAGACTCTATGAACGAGAAGTTCTCAAGGGCATTTGAGAGAAACAGGCACAAAAAAGCTTCTGAACTTGAGCATGGGCTGCAGGGTAAGAGCAAAAAATCATGGCTTTCGCTGAAATTCTCTCCTATAGTCAGAGATAATAAGTTTGACGGCTCTGTATCATTGTAAAAGATATCATCATTTACTTCTGATCCTGAACCTGGAGATCC
>CAYUUH010000083.1:1121-4140 GCA_964447855.1 uncultured Methanosarcinales archaeon
AAAAGGTTATCTTGAGCTTGTAAAAAGCGAGGAATACGGGAAACTAAACAAAAAGCAGAAAGAAGGCCTCAGTATAGTCTCTAAAAACCTTAACCGGCTCTCGAACCTGATAGGAGATGTGATTGATATAGCCAGGCTGCAGTCCCGAAAGATGAGATTTAATTTTGAGCTTACAAGCCCTTCAGAGGCTATAATAGAATCGCTTGAGGGCATGGAAGAGTATGCAAGACAGAAGAATATATACCTCAAGAGCAATGTGCCTAAGCTAAAAGAGATATACTGCGACAAAGAAAGGCTTGTCCAGGCAATATCTAACCTTGTTAAGAATGCTATAAAGTTCACACAAAAAGGAGGAGTTACTGTAACAGCATATGAAAAGAAGAATGTCCTATTTATAGTCGTAGCTGACACAGGAATAGGAATAAGGGCTCAAGACCGTGAGAAAGTATTCCAGAAATTCTATCAGGTGGATTCAAGCATAACCAGGAAGTATGGCGGCACAGGGCTTGGCCTTCCGATAAGCAGAGGGATAATAGAGGCCCACGGCGGAACACTTAATGTAAGATCCATTCCTAAAAAAGGAAGCAAGTTTATAATCACAATCCCTGTAGGAAAGAGCTTGAAGCAAAGCAAATTTGATTTATACGGATTTATCGGCTCTAACAGCCATACTTAGTGAAATGTTTCAAAAAATTTAAATATTGCACGCAGAGGGAAATGAGAATGGCAAAAAAGATACTGATTGTTGATGATGAAGAGGATACAAGGGCTCTTATGAAAGAGCTTCTGTCAAGGGAAGGCTATGATGTATCAACCGCAAATAACGGGGCTGATGCGATAAAGAAGCTAAAGAAAGATAGAGTTGACTTGGTTCTGCTAGATATAATGATGCCTGGCATGAAGCCAAAAGAGATTATAGCCAATATTGAGACCATGCCTTCCTGCAAAAAGACAAAGATATCCTATTTTAGTGTTGTAGAATTCTCGGACAAGATGAAGAAAGAGCTGTTTAAGAGCAGGAAGATTGTTGACTATATCCAAAAACCGTTTACCAATGAAGAGCTTGTCGCAAAGGTAAAAAAAATACTGAAACCCAATCAGAAGAAGAGGAAATAAGTCATGGCTGGAGAAAAGAAGAAGAAAAGGCTGGATAGGGTTCCCACAGGAATTCCTGGCCTGGACAACCAGATTGAAGGGGGGTTTGTCAAGGGCTCTGTAAATCTTGTAGCTGGCTCTCCAGGGGCGGGAAAAAGCATTTTTGCTGTGCAATTTATAGTCAATGGAATAGAAGAGTTTAACGAGCCAGGAATCTACATCTCATTCGGTGAGAGGAAAGAAGAGTTCTACAAGTATATGCTCAGGTTCGGATGGGACCTTGCAGAGTATGAGAAAAAGAACAAGTTTGCCTATATTAAATACAGCCCGAGCCAGGTTAACAAGCTTCTTAAGGAAGGCGGAGGCATAGTTGACAGCATAATCACTAACATTGGGGTTAAGAGGATTGCTATTGACTCTATAACTTCATTCTCTCTTCTTTACAAGGATGAGCTTGCTTCAAGGGAAGGTTCGCTTTCGTTGTTTGATATGATTGCTACATGGGGCTGTACAACTGTATTGACTTCCGAGCAGGAATCTGGAAAAGAGTCAACACTTGCTGAATTTGAGGTTGACAGTGTTATTCTTCTGTATAATGCCCGGAAAAAGGATATAAGGCAGAGGGTTGCAGAAATTCTAAAAATGAGGGGCACTAAATTCGCTCCAAAGGTTATGCCTATCAAGATAAGTGAGCAAGGTCTGGTCTTCTATCCTGACGAGTCTGTATTCTGAGCATACAGATAGAAAAGTTTAAAATATAGCCCTTAACTAAATTGGGATATGGATATATTCGAGAAGGAGATTATCAAAGCGCTTAAGAAAGAAGCAAATGTAAAAGAGGCGCAGCTCTCTAAGCCAAAGCCTGAGTTTGGTGACTTTAGTTTTCCATGCTTTGCACTATCCAAGGAGTTAAAGAAGAACCCTGCCGAGATTGCAAAAGAGCTTGCTGAGAAGATAAAGCCTAACAATCTTATATCTAAGGTGCAGGCGCTTGGGCCATACCTTAATTTCTTTGTTAACAATCAGAAATCAAGCGAGATAGTAATCCGCAGTATTTTAAAAGAAAAAGACAAGTATGGTTCATCTGATGAAGGGAAAGGAAAAAAGGCTTTGATTGAGCATACGAGCATAAACCCCAATGCAAGCCCGCACGTAGGCCGTGCAAGAAATGCTATACTGGGGGACACTATAACAAGAATACTTAAGTTCCAAGGATATAAGACAGAAGTGCATTATTTTGTGAATGATGTAGGAAAACAGATAGCGATGCTCTTGCTTGGCGCTAAAGGAAAGAAAGCTACATTCAAAGACCTGTTACAGATATATGTGGAAATCAACAATAAATCAAAAGACGACCCGGCAGTAGAGGAAGAAGTCTTCCAGATACTGAACAAGCTTGAGAGCCAGGACAAAGAGACCAAAAAGAAGTTTAATGAAATTGTGGACATCTGCATAAAAGGCCAGTCTAAGATTCTAAGTGAACTAGGCATAAAATATGATAAATATGACTATGAGTCTGATTACCTATGGAGCAAAAGGACAGAAGAAATCCTTGAAGAGTTTAAGAAAAAGAACAAGCTGGAAGAAGATGAAGAAAACAGGCTTGTCCTTAACCAGGAAGAGTATGAGCTTCCTATGAAAGCTCCTTACTTGGTCCTTACAAGGGCAGATAAGACTTCATTATACCCGTTAAGAGACATAGCTTACACTATCGATAAGACCAAGGGAAATCCTGCAAGGAACATACAAATTTTAGGGGAAGACCACAAGCTGTATGTGCAGCAGATTTCTGCAGCACTGGACCTTTTGGGGTATAAATCTCCTGAAGTTATCCACTACTCATTTATACTTCTTTCAGAAGGAAAGATGTCAACAAGGAAAGGAACTGTTGTCTTATTGGAAGATTTCATGAAAGAAGCAACGG
>CAYUUH010000083.1:4150-5379 GCA_964447855.1 uncultured Methanosarcinales archaeon
GGACCCACCGACGACATCTGGGAGCAAGCCGCCAAGGTCGAAAACCTAAAGGCCATCTTCCTCGAAATCAGCTTCCCCGACCGACTCGCCCAACTCGCCGCCAACTCCGGACACTTCACCCCGCAATCGGCCAAGGAAGAAATCAAGAAACGCGAAGACCTTCCTGCAAAAGAGCTCGAAGAACGAGCAAAGATTATTGCCTACGGAGCTATTAAGTATAGCATATTGAGGGTTTCCCCTGACAAGAACGTTACTTTTGACTGGAAGGTTGCATTAAGCTTTGAGGGAGATACAGGGCCTTACCTGCAGTATGCTTACGCAAGAATATGCAGTATACTCGCAAAGTACGGGAAGAAGATAAATGAAGAGGCTGATTTCTCATTGATTAAGGAGAATGTTGAGGCTGAGCTTATCAAGAAGCTTGGAGAATTCCCAGAGATTATGGAAAAGACGGCAAAAAGCCTTAAGCCCCATCTTATTGCAAACTACTTATATGAGCTATCCCATAAATTCAGCGAGTTTTACCATAGCTGCCCTGTGCTGCAGGCTGAAGAGCCATTGAAAGATGCAAGGCTTGTGCTGGTAAGCTGCGTGAAGCAGGTTCTTAAGAACGGATTGAGCCTGCTTGGAATCGATTCTCTTGAAAAGATGTAGTAAAATTTAAATAAGTTAGATATTATCAGATAAAAAGGTTAATATGATTGATAGAATCGTCTCACTGGTTGTGCTTATTGCATTCTCAGCATTTTTCTCAGGTGTTGAAACAGCGTTATTCTCATTAAGCAGCTTCAGGATTCAACATATGCTGAAGAAAGGCAGAAAGAATGCAGATGTGCTGTATCAGCTAAAACAAAATTCCCATGATTTGCTTGCTACAATATTGATAGGAAACAACCTAGTGAATATCTCTGCTTCTGCGCTTGCAACTGTTATGGCCTATGAGTATTTTAAGAGCAATGCCATAGGGATAGTCACCGGAGTAATGACATTAGTGATACTCATATTCGGGGAGATTACGCCTAAGACTCTTGCATTAAGGTATAATGAATCCATAGCCTTGGTTGTTGCAAAGCCGATGAGAACCATTATGCTCATCCTTCGGCCTTTAGTGAGGCTGCTTGATTTCATTATACAAGGTATGACTGGCAGAGCTAAGGGCGTAAAAAGGCCGATTGTTACAGAAGAAGAGCTTAAGACAATGATTGAGGTTGGGGAAAGGCAGGCCAGAT
>CAYUUH010000084.1:0-5331 GCA_964447855.1 uncultured Methanosarcinales archaeon
TCAGAGGATTGTTCACTAGGCGGAATAGGACTCTCAGAAGGAACTTTGGTCTCGTCTATTGCGGCAGGCTTCTGCACAGCAACAGGCTTAGTAAAACAAGGCGTTCTTAGCTCAAGTACTTTTTTGAGTATGTCGTTTCTTCCGGCATCAAGAGCCTGGATAAGCGCATCAAACAGGCATTTCTCATCGTGAAGCAATGAAGAAGTGTCTATAAGCTTGGATTTTGTCCTGCTTATATTGAGGGCAAGATTGACTATTTTCTTCTCTCTTCTCTCATAAAGGTCCTTGATAATCCTCCTTATGTTCTCAAGCTCATAGTCCAGCTTTCTTCTTTCCCCGGAATTCTCAAGAATAGCCTTATCAATCGCACCCTCATTTTCCCTAAGGTAAGCTATAACATCCTCAAAGAAAGTCTTGCTAAGCTTCTGAAGGTCTTCCTTGTCTTTTTCAACCCTAAGTATCTCAAACAGAGTCTCATAGGTGATATTCACTTCTTTCTCCATTTTCCCCTCAAGAGTATGGATATCTGGGTTTTATTTAAGCTTTTATGTAAATCTTTATAATATTGCATGCCTTATTCTGGTTTATGGCTGTATTCAGTTTTGATGACCTGTCATTCAAAGAAACAGAGTCTGGAGTAGAAGTAACGCTGTTAAAAAATTTCTTCTTCCATATACCCAAGGAAGATTTGATTACAATCTCAGAGTATAAGGCAGAAAAGAATTCAATTGAGTTCAAGGACGTATCCGAGAAAAAGGCCTCTAAGAAGTTTAACTTTATCCTATCAAACAATATAAAAAGCCTCAAGAGTAGGATAAGCAACAGAAACGCAGTATATATCCATCAGAACTCAGGAATACCTCTTATAGGCACAAACTACTTTGGGATAATAGACAGAAACACTTCAATTGTAGAGGTAAAGCCAGTGACTGGCTGCAACCTTAACTGCATATACTGCTCTGTTGATGAAGGAAGAGACTCAAGAAGGCATACTGACTTTGTTGTTGAGAAGGATTATTTGGTAAATGAGCTAAAAAAGATAGTGGAATTTAAAGACATAAGCCATATAGAGGCGCATATAAACGCCCAGGGAGAGACCTTGCTATATGCTCCTTTAGCTGATTTGATAAGAGATATAGCCGAAATAAGCCAGATTAAGGTTATATCTATAGACACAAACGGCACTTTACTGACAAAACAAATGGTAGATGAACTTGCAGAAGCAGGCCTCACTAGGGTAAACCTTTCACTTAACGCTTTAGACCAAAATATTGCAGAAAAGATGGCCGGATGCAGCTATAATCTCGCTAAAGTCTTAGACATTGCAAGGTACATACCTAAGAAGATGGACTTGATAATAGCTCCATTATACCTTCCAGGCTATAATGATGAAGAGCTCCCGAAACTGGCAAAGTTCGCAAAAGAAATAGGTGCCGGAAAGAACTGCCCCCCTATAGGCATACAGAACTTCCTAGAATACCGGTTTGGCAGAAACCCGGCAAAACAGATAGACATGGAAGAGTTCTATACTAAGCTGAGAGCAATAGAAGAAGAGCACAATACTAAGCTCATATTCGATAATTGGGCTGGCCTGAGCGAAACAAAACCCCTTCCAAAGCCATTTGAGAAGGGAGATGTAGTAGCTGCAGATATAATATGTGATGGAAGGCTAAATAAAGAGAAACTGGCTGTAGCAAAAGGAAGGGTCATATCTGTGCCAGACTGTGACCAAGAAGGCCGTATTAATCTTAAAATAACCAGGGCAAAGCATAATATTTTCTTTGGAGCTATAGTGAACTAGATTCACAACTAAACTAATTCTTGATTTGTGAATAAATGATTAGAAACAGATAATAAAAAAATAAAAAGAAAAAAATAAGCTGTTAAGCTTATTCTGATGCTTCAGTAACTGTGTACTGAGAGCCTACCTTGGAAACTTCTACCTTCATTCCAGATAGTGCATAGTCCTTGTAGTTTGCAAGAACCTTAGCTGCATTTCTTGTGTCGTCAGCTGAATAACCAGCAACAACTAATGCAACCTTTCCATTTGCAAACTGAACTAGCTGGATTAAGCCTTTTCCTTCTTCGAATCCAGCTGTGCAATCTGATGGGTTTCCTAGTGCCTCTGCAGCAACTCCGTTAGCACATGGGCCTCCTACTAGGATTGCGTTCTGTGCCTTTACATCGCTAACTTCGCTAGCTAGCTTTGTTGCACCAACTTCTATCCTCTGGATAACAACTGAGCCTTCTGTGCTTGTGGTTGTTGTTACATCTGCGCCTGCCTTCGAGACGAAAGCGTTTCCATAGGCCTCTTCCATTGGGTAATCAATGATTAGGGTCTTCTTGTTCTCGTCGTCATAATCTAGCCTTGTTCCGAAAGCTGTTTCAGCTATAAGGTCGTCGTTGTTTGTGTCGCTCTTGTCTTTCCATGCGCTTAGGTTTCCATCAGAAACTGGCCTTAGTATATCAACTTCTTCGTCGCTTGTGTCATATGACAGGTTTATGTTTAGTGCTGTCTGGGTTGCCATGTCTCCATCGTCGTTGCTTCCGTCCAGGTTTTCATACACAATTATGTTGTATGCAGCTAGTCCAGCAGTAAACTCAACTTCTGCCTCATTCTCGGTCTCGAAGTGGCCTGTGCATGATCCAGCTGTCTGGCAGTCGTTTACATCTGTTCCTAGTGTAATTGTAGCTGCAGTTTCATCAATTGTCATTGTCATTGTCCCTTCTGGCAGCTCGATTGATGAAGCTGTTCCGTTAACGTAGTCTCTTGTTTTCTCTCCGCCGTAGGTCACGTACCTCACTGTTACTTTATTCTCTGAGGTGTCGATGTCTTTTAGCTCTATGACGTGTGGCTCTCCGTTTGAAAGAACCTTTAGTATCTGGACTCCTTCAACGTTGGTTACATCCCCGCCTGTGGCGATGACATCGTTGTTGTCTACGATGAATGCTTCATCATAGTCTGGACCAGAGCCTAGCAATAGAGCGCTTCCATTATAGTGGAATGGAATTTCTATCTTCTTCCCGTCGTTGCTCATTATAATTGCTTCTGCATCGTCTGATGAAGCCGATACTTCCATTCTTTCTGTGCTCTTTGTCAGTCCAGCATATGAGTATTCGAAGTTTCCGAATACTGGGTCTGTCCAGCTTCCGCCAACAGCTATATATACCTTGTCTTCAGGTGTGTAGTTTATCTCTATCTTCTGAAGTGCTCCGCCGTTGTCAGTTATTGCTACAACTGAACCGTCAATGTCTTCTCCGCCTAGCTGTATTTCCTGGCCGTCTTCAAGCATAAGCTCTACAGCTCCAAGATTAACCTGGCATGTATCTGTGTCCTGTGTTGCTGAGTGGATAACTATTGCATCAGTTACTCCAACTTCAACGCCGTTGATTGTCTTTGAACTTCCCTGGCTTACCCACTGGGTTGTTCCATCAACGCTGATACCGCACTTGTCAGAATCATCGCTAACGTCTACTAGGACAATCTCGTGCTCAACATCGCCGATTGTTCTCATTAAGGTAACTCCCTCTTCCAGCCAGATGCTTGTTTCTCCTGCCTGTAGGTATATCTTGTCTATAACTCCGCCAGTTAATTTAACATCTGTTATGGTGTAGGTGTTTCCCTGCATCATAAGAACTGCTGTCTCTAGGTCGTCTCCTGCATTTGCCTCTGAGCTGTTGTCATATTCAACATCATCATCAAAGTCCAGAACATAGTTGTATGCAGCGTCAGTCTTTTCAAGTATTAAGTAATCTCCTGCTGTTGGTGCATCATCATCATCCTGGTCGAATGTCAATGTTGCTGTTCCATCGATGAACCTTAATTCCTGCTCATACTCGACGTCATTCTTGTTTACTCCTTCGCTCTCTTCAAAGACGCCATCTGTTAGAACGTCTGGTAAGTCATCTACATCAAGCCCTGTTGACATGATGTCTGCGAAACTTTCTCCATAGTTCAAGTGGCTGCTGCTCTTGTCAATCTTTACACCTTCGCTGATTGTTGCGATGGTGGTTGTTGATCCGCCAGCACTCTTTGTTGCTGCATACTGCAGGCTTCCCATAATATCGGTTATACCGATAATATCCTTTGCGTCAGCTTTGTCGCCAACAACCAGAATTCCTGAGAACTTCCCGTCTTTTATAAATAATGGACTTGGGTAGTCTCCTAGGTCAGCTGCCATAGCGCCAAGCACAGTTGCACCAACCATTGTTGCTCCTGCACTCAGTGCAGCTATCTTCTTTATTACTCTTTTTAGTCTCATTTGACTAAACACCTCCTAGTTTTATTTGTTTTTTGCTCATATTAGAGTCCTATATAGAGGACTCTGACTGTTACCTGTTAAACCATCAGCCCTTTTTAAATGTTACGGTATCGTAGCTAACTAGAAAATATATCTTGTAATATATATTATTGAGTTTTTGTGCTAGAGTCTGTCTCATTAAGGCACGGCTTGAAGCTTTCACCAAGGTAGATTCCCTGGTTTGCCTGGTCGAGAAGTTTCTTCACATCAGAATTGTCAAACTCCATATTCTCTCTATTTATAGACTCTGAAGCTACACTGAACCCAGTGAGCTTGTCAAATGTATTCATTGCAGCCGCACCCTTGTATACTGCCATCTTCTTTATCAGGGATGAGTTAACAATATATCCTATATCTTTGCATTTGAAACCGTCCATAATATCTCCTTTAGCTCCAATGTACCTTACCTTTATCATTTCCATTTCTGCTTCAAGCATCTTCTTCCTGAATTCAACTAAGAGCAATAAGGCCTGGATATCTTCACTGTCTTTGTTCTCCGAGTTCTTTAGCCTTAGCTCCATAGCATTAAGGTCAGCAAGCATATCTTCAATGTCCCATGTGTTAAGCATGACTTTGTCAAGCCTTTCTGAGTATATTGAAGTATCATGCTTAGCATCTATTGCCTCAATCTCCTTTAGCCCAGACTCAAATGTATACTTTTGAGAACATCCAACTAGTAAGATAACTACTAAACATGCTATATATATACTATGTTTCTTAATCTTGTTGTCCATAGTGGTTAGGTATTTACCTGAGGTATTTATTTCTTATTGTTCTCTACCCATCTCGGTTTAGATAACTAGAACCTTTCAAGCATCTTATGGAAAGCATCAAACACTGGAGTGTCAGTTGTAAACTGATGGAAATCAATCCCAAGAGCAATGCACTCTTTCTTTATGTTTGCAGCATGTTCCTCAAGCATATTCATGTATGTTGTCCTTAGCTTTGGGCTGATGAACGTTTTCATCTTAATATCAGTCTCGCTGTCTTTTAGCTTGAAGTCTCCTTCCATCTTGAGCTCTTTCTCAAC
>CAYUUH010000085.1:0-5285 GCA_964447855.1 uncultured Methanosarcinales archaeon
TATATAAATCTTTCGATTTTGTAATTACTAAAAAGTGACAAAATTAAGAAAGAAGTACTGCGTTGACAACGCCGTCCTGGCCAGGCCTTGAAGTTATCTTTGCCTTCCCTTTATCAGTATCAACAACAGAACCTTTAGTCATGATGTTTCTTCTGATGAAGTGCCTGTTTGCCGGGTTCTCTACAATTGTCTTTATCTTTACCTGCTCATACTTCTTGGTCTTTGGGTCATAAAGATTTGCTGTGTCTGTGCTTAGCAGCCTTATCTTTTTGTTATTGCCCATAGTCCTTATTGTCTGAGCCCTCTTCTTGTAGAGTTTTGTCAGTGCAGGCAACCTGCCTAGTTCGTACTGTTTCCTTTTTCTGTAAGCCTTATATCTGGCTCCTGACTCTTTTCTCTTTGGTCTTGATTGGTCAACTACCATACTGACAGAGAAATTATAGCCTATTTAAATATCTTATGGTATCTCCAGGGATATACAAACCTTTATATATAAACCCGTTATCCTATCACTATCATTATTAAAAGGAGGATTCAACATGACTGAAACTTCAAGACCATTGGATGCACTTAACAGAGCAAGAGACAAGAGAGTAATTGTAGAGCTAAAAAACAAGATGCAGTATATAGGAAACCTTAAGGCATTCGATATACACATTAACGTTGTTTTAGAGAACGCAGAAGAATATGAGGAAGGTAACCTAAAGCGAAAGCTAGGAGTTGTATTCATAAGAGGAGACACAATAACTGTAATCTCGCCTCAGTAAACTAATCATTCTAGTGATTTAAGATGACTAAGGGAACAGCATCACACGGAAAGAAGAGCGGCAAAATCAATATGATTCATTGCCGAAGATGCGGTAAAAGGACCTATCATATCAGGAAGAAGAAATGCAGCTCATGCGGATTCGGAAAATCTGCAAAGACTAGGTCTTATTCCTGGATGAAGAAGAAATAAGTCTCTTAATCATTTTTTTACTCTTATATGTTGTGTTCTAAATTAATATCTAGAATTATCTTTCTACTAAAGGAATCTCGCCGCCCATGCTGGCTTTGAACTGGCCATTCTTAAAGTCAAGAGTGAACACATTAACATTGGAGTTTGTTGCCCTCATTTTCTTGATAATAATCTCCCTCTGGATTACCCTGTGGTACCTTGCCAGGTCAACGAATATAACTCCATCTGCGAGATACTCTTCTATCCCGTATGCTACATTGTCTGCAGCAACCTCCTGGATTATGAAGGAAGTTAGGCCAGTTATCTTTAAGAACTCAAAAAGGTTGAAAAGCATCTCCCTAGGTTTTTTTATCTCAGATATTGCATAGACCGCATTAAGAGAATCAAGCACAAAATATTCGTACTCAAGAACTTTCTTTGTTTTTTCTATTGTACTTGAAACAATCATTGAGCTAAGAGCTTCTCCAAGTTTCCTTGTCTTGATTATCCTTTCCCTTATCGAGGGAATGTCCAGGAATATTATCGTACCGGCATTTTTGCCGCCTTTATTGATGTATTCGAGCTTTGAAGAGTCAAGCTTTGCAAGGGCAATGTTAACCTTGGATAAATCAATCCCTAGATTATTCAGCTGCATTGCTAAATTCTCAAATGACTGCTCAACGGAGATATAAAGAGAATTCTTGCCTTTTAGTGCTTCATTGTATATTATGTTGAAGGCTATTGAGGATTTCATTGTTCCTGCTACCCCATATACTAGGTTGACAAACCCTTTTGGGATTCCGCCTTCAATCTCCTCGTCAATACCTTTTATATAAGTAGGTACTCTCTCCACTTTTTCAGCCATACCCTTTTTTAGGCACTGCTAATATAAATATCTTTCTCTTACACCCTCGAGTAGCGATAAATTTTTAAAGGAATCATTGTTCTGAGCTATTTAGCCACAAAGAGGAGCGAGAAATCGGTTCTTACCTCTTTTCCTATATATTGCGGGGATGCCGGAGTGGCCAAACGGGATAGGCTTAGGTTTCAGTGAGGCTTTTTAGCTGATGATGAATGAGAAACCTATTGGCTTAGTGCCTACAGGGGTTCGAATCCTCTTCCCCGCATTTTCTTTTTTACCTAATAAAATAGTTGGCTTGACGAACGCAGTGAGGAAACCAACGAAGATGCCAGCTGGCTTTTCAGCTGGTTCTGAATCCTCTTCCCCGCATTTTTTTCTTATAAAAAATTAAGGTATTGTCCTGAACTTAGTGTTGACTAAAGCCCATTCAACTGCAAGTAAAAGCAGAGAAAGAAGCATTAACGGCATTGCAAGATTCAATGGAACCTGAGTTTTTTCTATTTTTGTAACTGAAGTGTAAGCATCTGCAAGCTGCTCAGGCGTTTCTGCCTTGTAGAACTGGCCACCTGTGCTGTTTGCAATCCTTATAAGCATAGGCTCGTCGATTGTGGACACTGCCTCAATCCCTGGAAGGGTTCCGCCTTCTTCTGTAGCCATTCCAATAGTATGCACAACTACATTGTGGTATTTGACATAATCTATTATTTTTCCAATCTCTTCCGATGTTGCGACATTCTCCCTGCCATCAGTCAAAAGGATAACTACTCTTGCTTTATTCTCTGGTATCAGAAGGTTTGTAGATGCTTTTAGCGCCTCTCCAACAGCAGTTCCGTGGGTAGACTTAATCTGGATTTCGTCTATCGCAAGTTCAACTTTAGACATATCTTCAGTAAGCATCTGATCTACATAGCCGATTCCTGAGAAAGATACAATCCCAATCCTTACTTTTGCTTTCACACTCTCTATAAACTGCTTTGCAGCCGATTTTGCAGCTTCTAACCTGTTAGGCTGGAAGTCATCTGCAAGCATGCTTCCAGAAGCATCTATTGCAAGGACATAATTATACTCGCTGCTCTGGCCAGTATACCAGAATGTAGGACCAGCTACTGAGGATACCAGAAAAAGTATTGTAAAAAGCCTGATGATTAGAAGAGGGATATTCTGCGACAAGGTCTGGCCTCCAGAAACCCTGCTCAATGCCTCAAAGTTGGCAAACCTCATAGCTCTTCTTTTTATGTACTGTAGGCTGTAAAAATGAGTCAATATTAAGAATGGGATAGACAGTAGAAGCCATAAGAATATAGGGTCATTAAATGTTAAGCTTATCATCTTCTTCTCTTGCTCCTTGCTTCAAACAGCCTCAATATTGGAGTTACAAATTCCTTATCAGAGGTCAGCTCAACAACATCCACATTTATAGTTGAGAATGCATTCTTAACGAAATCTCTCTGCCTCTTTGTCTCAGCAGAATACTTATCTCTTACTGAGTCTGGGTCGAGCAAAAGGTCCTCATGAGAAAAGGGGTCACCTATAACAACCTGCCCTATACTACTCGGCATCTCATTATCAAGAGGGTCCCTCACCATAAACGCCAAAATTTCATACTTTCCAGCACAAATCTCAAGATATTTTTTCCATCCTCCATGGAGGCCAAGGAAGTCAGAAACAATGAATAGCAGGCTGTCCCTCTTCAGATAACCTACGATATACTTCAGGGCTTTTTCCAGGTCAAACCCGCCGCCATAGAACTCTGGGTTTGTAAGCGCTTTAGTTATCATGAAGTACTGCTTTGCACCAATATTGGGCGGAAGTGTGTAAACAATATCAGAACTGAACATAGCCATGCCTACACTGTCCTGCGCCTGCAAAACAGCAAAACTCAGAGAGGCAATCAATTCAGCAGCATATTCGCACTTTAGTTTAGGCGTTGATGCAAAAAGCATGCTGTTGCTCACATCAAAAAGAAAGAAGACGTTTATGTTTCTCTCTTCAACAAGAACTTTAGTAAGAATCTCGCCTGCCCTCAAACTTGCACGCCAGTCAATCTTGCTTGCATCATCATGGCCAGAATCATATGGCCTATACTCTTCAAACTCAAGGCCTCTGCCTTTGAAAATACTCTTATACTCTCCAGTAAACTCACCCATGGCCCCTTTTTTTGTGAATATATCCAATTTTTTAATAAGGGGCTTAAGGTCTAGCTTTATCTCCTTCATTTAAGGCACCGGTATTTTAGAAAGAATCTCAGTTATAACATCATCTGTCCTTATACTCTCTGCCTGGCCCTCATAATTAAGAATTATCCTATGCCTTAGCACGTCGTGGGCAATTTCCTTTACATGCTGGGGAGTGACATAATCCTTACCTTTCAATAGAGCCTCAGCTTTAGATGCGATAAACAGTCCGATTGATGCTCTAGGTGAACATCCCCATTCAATATACTTTGAAAGCTTGAGATTATATTTTTCAGGATGCCTTGTAGCATCAACTATATTGACAATATACTTTTCAATCTTCGGGTCAAGGTAAATCTTGATGACATCCTGCTGGATAAGGTTTATCTGTTCAGGAGATAGTAATGGCCTTAACTTATACTCTGTGAATCTCTTGATAGTCATGTTCTTCTCTAATATCTCCTGCTCATCTTGGACGCTTGGATAATCAACATAAATCTTGAAGAGGAACCTGTCCATCTGAGCTTCTGGGAGAGGATAAGTTCCAAGGTTTTCCAACGGGTTTTGTGTAGCGAATACAAAGAATGGGTGCTCAAGGTCAAAAGTCTGCTTGCCTATAGTGACTTGTTTCTCCTGCATCGCTTCTAGAAGAGCAGACTGCACTTTTGGAGGAGCTCTGTTAATCTCGTCAGCAAGGATGAAATTAGCGAAAATAGGCCCTTTCACAATATAGAAACCCTTCTTCTCGTCATAAGCTGTGATACCTATGATATCCGTCGGAAGCAGGTCTGGAGTGAACTGGATTCTGTTAAAAGCGCATTTTGTAACAGAAGAAAGGGTCCTTATCATAAGAGTCTTTGCAATACCTGGGACTCCTTCAAGGAGAGCATGGCCATTGGCAACTATAGCCCTTAACAGGGCATTGACTATGCCAGATTGGCCTACAACAATAGTTGACATTTCCTCCCTAAGCTCGTCAAATATCTTTCCGTAGCCTTTTATCTTCTTTACAAATTCCTGGTCGACCATTTAGTCAAATATTTGGTTTACTTCTATAAAAAGCTTGTTGTCCTACTTTAGAATGGTGACTGCTCTATAGATAGATTTAAATAACCGATATTCATTTGAGGATACATGAAACTCTTCAAGGAAAAGAGCGCGATAAAAAGGACCACCAGGTCTGAGAAGGCCGGAAAAGAGGCATTTACTGAGCTGGAACGGCTTAGAGCAGATTTGCAGCAGAAATCTGTTGAAGATGTTTCTGACGAGCTTTTTAAGGCTATAAAACGATTTTTTGCTGATTCTTTTACTG
>CAYUUH010000086.1:0-5123 GCA_964447855.1 uncultured Methanosarcinales archaeon
GCTTGAAAGCTTCGGGTACAAGATGGGATTTAAGTTTGTCAAGGCAGGCCCTTTAGTCAGGAGCTCTTATTATGCAGAAGAGGCCACGAAATGACCTTAGCTGGTATCAAGAGAGAAGCAAATAAATTTTCCAGCCTTAAAAGGAAAAAGGCTAACGAATGGTTCTTTAAGACAGGAAAAGGGCAGTATGGTGAAGGAGACAGGTTCATAGGAATCTCTATGCCTGACGCAAGGAAGGTCGCCAAAAATAATCTTGGCCTCTCAATGAAAGAAGTTGAGATATTATTACATTCTAACATCCATGAACACAGGATGATTGCCCTAATCATCTGGGCTTATCAATACGAGAAATCAGACTATAAAACAAAAGAAGGAATCTACAAAGCTTACCTTAAGAATATTAAATGGATTAATAATTGGGACTTAGTCGATGTGACTGCTCCTAGGATTATTGGCATGTATATGCTTGACAAACCAAAAGAAAGAAAAGTCTTGTATAAACTGGCAAAATCAAGCAGTTTATGGGAAAGGAGAATCGCTATCTTATCAACATTGGCTTTTATCGTCGAAGGCAAAGAATCAAAAGATACGCTGAAAATCGCTCAAATGTTGCTTAATGATAAGCATGACCTTATCCATAAGGCAGTCGGATGGATGCTGAGAGAGGTTGGAAAGAGGGTCTCACAATCAGATGAGGAGAGATTCCTCAAGAAATATTACAAAAGAATGCCTAGAACCATGCTTAGGTATGCTATTGAGAGATTTCCTGAGGGTAAAAAGACATTTTATATGAATAAATAATGAAGTAAAGATTTATATATCATGCTCTTTCTCGTATAAAAAAAAGAGTTCTGGTTAAAATGGCAGTAAGATTACAACAGGATATTGAAATAAAAGTGCAAAGGTCTGTACTAAAAACAGTTTCATCTAGGTTAAGGTCTAAGGATTATAAAGAAAAAGTCCTTACAGATATTCTAAATTCTCATGGAGCAGGGATTGTAGATGAAGAGAGAAGAAATCATATTATAGATACTGCAAAAGGGCATTTTGCAGGAAGCTTACCTAGAATATTTAGCAGAAAACTCTGGGATTTATACGATGTAGTTGCCAATTATCTATTTGATGAATTGGTTGTTGTTCAAACTGAGGAAGAATCATATGGCCTTATGCCAAGGCGCATAGCAAGGCCTGCTGATAAAAAAGAATCAGCGAGAGTTGACCAGTATCTTGCTTTACATTCTGCTATGGTGGCTCTTGACAAAGTGCTAAGGCCCTATGAAAGATTTATGGAAGATCTTGGACAAGAGAAAGAAAAGGCTAAGGAAAAATCACAAAGTGCGCAAGACGAACTTAGAAAGAAATGGCATGCGCAGAGAACAGGTAGGATTACATCAGAAGAATATCAATCTTCAAAGACAAGCTTAACAAATGTAATTCAAAAAAGTGATTTGTTGTCTACTGCGGGGGCTAGGAAAAGATACTATTCAGAGCACCCAGAGCTTCTGCAGGCTTATAATAATCTTGTGGCAAAAGCGATGGAACTTGGTCTAGTAGAGCATTTAGCAAATCTTAATCTTCCAGCCCTCACGACTCAAGATAGAGTTTCTTATAATCTCGATAGTTTGAGAGAGAAGATAGTCCCTTATTCTATAAAGTTTAAAGGAATTTAAGCGGATAAATAATAAGCTTTTAAAACTATTCTCTCTTTTATTATGCTATGCAATTTAGATTGATTGATACAGAATACAGCAATGCAGCAATGAACATGGCAATAGATGAGGCTCTGTTGCAAAGCAACTTACCCGTTCTAAGATTCTATCAATGGAAACCAAGTGCCCTGTCTTTGGGTTATTTCCAGGATATCAACGACATTGACCTAAAGGAATGCAAAAAGAGGAATATTGATGTTGTAAGAAGGATAACTGGCGGAAAAACTGTTCTTCATGACAAAGAGTTAACCTATTCTTTTATAATCGATGAGAAATTAATGCCAAAATCAATAATCGATTCATACAAGCTTATTAGCAAAGGCATTCTTTATGCATTGAAATCACTGAGAATCAAAGCAGAAATGAAGAAAGATGCTGTGAAATCCAAGAACAAGTCAGCAGTCTGCTTTAATGAGCCTTCTTATTATGAAATCGTTGCAAATGGCAAGAAAATAGTTGGCTCTGCACAGACAAGGAGGGACGGGAAGCTATTGCAGCATGGCTCTATCCTGTTTGATGTCGACTATGAAAAGCTGATTTCATGTTTTAACCTAGACCATAAAAAGGAAATGATTGAGGCGAGCAGGAAACGGGTAACCTCAATCAATAATGAATTAATCAATGAAAAATCTTCAATAAAGAGATCAACTCAGAATAATCAAGCGATGGAAGACCTAAAAAGATACTTAAAAGACGGTTTTGAGAAGAATCTAGGCGTAAGATTAATTAATGATAAACTGACTAATGATGAATTGAGGCTTGCTAAGAAGCTTGCCAGAGAGAAGTACTCAAAAGATTCATGGAATTATAGAAAATGACAACTGTTATGGCGTTCGGAAGCTTTGATGTCGTGCATCCAGGGCATTTGTACTACTTAAAACATGCTAAATCTCTTGGAAAAAGGCTGATTGTGGTTGTGGCAAGGGACTCTTCTATTGAGAGGATAAAGAAGATAAAGCCTAAATACAGCGAAAGACAAAGATTAGAACATATCCAAGAGCTCCCTTATGTTGATAAGGCGATACTTGGCCAGGAAGGAGAGCATCATTTTGACATTGTCCAGCAATACAAGCCAGATATTGTCGCATTAGGCTATGACCAGAGGTATGATGTGGAGGAGCTAAAATCAGAATTTGAAAAGCTTGGCCTTCACACAGATGTCATGAGGATAGGCCCGTATAAGCCGGGAATTTATAAAAGCTCAAAGCTAAGGTAAAAGAGGTGCAACATGAAATCTTTAGTAGTATACTATTCTAGGACAGGGACCAATAAAAAGGCAGCAAGCTCCATTGCAAGATTATTGAAAGCAGATACTGAGGAATTGGTGGACTTTAAAAAAAGAGGAGGAATCTTGGGTTATCTTATTTCTGGCTTTGATGCAGTAAGAAAGAAACAGACTCAAATAAATCCAGTAAAGAAAGATTCTTCTAAATACGGCTTAGTTATCTTAGGAACTCCAATCTGGGCAGGGGACATGGCTCCTGCGATAAGGACTTACCTAACTCAGAATAACGGCAAAATCAAGAAGATAGCCTTCTTCTGCACAAAAGGGGGAGGGAGCATAAATAAGGCACTTGCTGATACCGAATTGATATCAGGCAAAAAGATTTTAGCTGTTCTTGACCTGACAGAAAGAGAAGTCACTAAGGGAGATTATACTGGTAAGGTAAAAGAATTCACATCAAAGCTGAAATAGCAAAATTTATAACATTCAGAAAAGACAGTGGGATAATGAAGAAAGAATATAATAACATAATAAAAGGAGTAAGGAAATATTTCAAGGACAATAATTTCAAGAAAGCTGTTGTTGGACTTTCTGGAGGGATTGATTCTACTTTATGTGCAAAGCTTGTTGCAGATGCTATCGGGAAGAATAATGTTTTTGGAATACTCATGCCTGATAAAGGTGTGACAAGCAGAACGAGCATAGAGCATGGAAAGGCTGCTGCAAAGGCAGCAGGGATAAGATATACCATCACTCCGATAAACAATTTCATAAACCAGTTCAAGAAGCTTCCATGGAAAGAAAGCCATATCGCGATAATCAACACAAAATCCAGGATAAGGGCAAACATCTTGTTTAATTATGCCAATACACATAATGCATTAGTCATAGGAACATCCAATAAGTCGGAGATGATGCTTGGCTATTTCACTAAATATGGTGATGGTGCTGTTGATATTGAGGTTATTGGCTCATTATGGAAGACAGAGGTCTTTGAAATATCAAGATTCTTGGGCTTGCCTAAAGAAATAATTGAAAAAGAGCCTACAGCTGAACTTTTCCACGGCCACACAGATGAGAAAGAGCTTGGAGCAAAGTACGAAGTTATAGACACTATACTTAAGAGCCTGCTGAAAGGAAAAAAGCCAAAAACTAAGCTTGAGAAGGATATAGCAAGAAGGATGAAGAACAGCAGGCATAAGAGAGAAGCAATCCCAATAATAAAGAAGTGAATAAACGAATAAAATGACAATTGGATTATTTATTGGAAGATTTCAACCATTCCACAAAGCGCATCTTGCAGATATCAAGACTGCCCTGAAGGAATGTGAAGAGGTAATCATCGCAATAGGGAGTTCTGAGCAGTCACATACACCCTTAAATCCCTTCAGCTTTGAAGAGAGGGTAAGGATGATTGAGGACACTTTGATAGCAGAAGACTTGGGCAACTATACAATATACCCTGTTCCTGATATTAATGATGACCAAAAATGGGTCAATCATGTCAAAGATTTAGTTCCAAGCTTTGATGTTGTCTACACTGGAAACCCTAAGACAGAAAAACTGTTCAAGGCAGCAGGAGTAAAAGTAAAAAAAGTGCATATGATGCCTGGAATAAACAGCACAACAGTAAGAACACATATGCTTGAGGACAAGGACTGGAAGAGCCTGGTCCCTAAACAGGTCGTGGATTGTATTGAAGAGCTAAAAGGTCACCATCGAGTCAAGAGGATATCTAAGAAATAGTTATTTGCCAAACACCCCTTTCAGAAACCCGGACTTCTTATTCTCTTTCTCAAACTCCTGAAGAAGCTCTTTCTGCTTCTTTGTAAGCTTTGTAGGAACCTTTACGACAATCTCAACTTTTTCTGAGCCATGATAGTCAGAGTTCAGTCTTGGCATGCCCTTGCCCTTAAGTTCAAAGACTGTGTTTGTCTGTGTTCCGGCGGGGATTTCCATAGATTCCTTGCTGAAAAGAGTAGGAACTTCAATCTTTCCGCCTAATGCTGCAACGGTAAACGGAATAGAAACCTTAACATTCAGATGGTCTCCTTCCCTTTCAAACACGTCATGGTCTTTTACGTAAACATTAACATACAGGTCTCCAGGAGGCGCTCCTGACTCGCCAGCCTCGCCTTCTCCTCTTTTCCTGACTGTCGTGCCTGTGTCAACGCCCTTGGGAATAGGAA
>CAYUUH010000087.1:0-849 GCA_964447855.1 uncultured Methanosarcinales archaeon
TGCTCCAACTAATAAAGTGACTGGCAAAATGATCTTTAGTTTTTCTTTAATACCATAAACGCTCTTTGGCGCTATGATTATATACTTGTTTGCAAGCTTATAGTGGTTCACTTCCTTGCCTTTTTCTGAATAGTGGAATTCATCTGCTAAAACTAGGCCACCGTCAATAAGGCACTTCATGTTGTAGTGCACTGTTGGCAAAGGGATGTTTAATGTCTTGGCAAGCTCTGTAGCAGTTGCTTCTTTTTCTGATAAATAGTCTAGAATCTTCCTGCAGGTCTCGTTTGATATAACTTGGGCTAGCTTCTTTGCCTTTGATTCCTTTAATGATACAAGTAAAAACTTTTCCTTTGACATAGCTTATGATAAGATAGTGCTTTTTAAATACTTAACGATAGGTTTGAGTTGAGTTGAAGTCATAATCTTTAAAAACTGAATAGAATAAGTTACTTCATGCAAAAAGAAATAACTGTATCAACCTCTAAAAGAGAAGAGCTTGTAGATATTACATCTCAGGTTAAGAAGATAGTTACTGAATCAGGCGTGAAAGAAGGTTTCTGCAATGTTTATGTTCCGCATGCTACAGCTGCGATTACAATCAATGAAAACTATGACCCTAATGTGATGGTCGATATTGTGACTTGCCTTGGTAAGATTGCTCCAAAAGGCAAATGGCTTCATGACAGAGTGGATGGAAACGGAGATTCGCACATCAAGGCTTCAATAATAGGCCCTTCTGAGACAATTCCAGTTAAAGACGGTGAGCTGATGTTAGGCCAATGGCAGGATATTGCGCTATGCGATTTTGACGGTCCAAGGGAAAGGAGAGTAATAATCACAGTAAGGTAG
>CAYUUH010000087.1:859-2332 GCA_964447855.1 uncultured Methanosarcinales archaeon
ACACAATGTATGTACTAATAGACGAAGGAAAAGCAAAGGCAAAGGTTCCAAAGCCAAAAATAGTTTCAAAAGAAATGCCTGTATTCTACAACCCGGCTATGAAGGTTAACAGGGATATTTCTGTTCTTTTGCTGAACTCAATTGAAGACACGCAGATATCAATTGCAGACATACTTGCAGCTTCCGGAATAAGGAGCATCCGTTTTATCAAGGAGTTGTCAAAAGATAAAATCAAGGAAATATCAATCAATGACTATTCCAAAGAATCAATTAAGCTGATCAATGAGAACCTTAAATTAAATAAAATAAAGAAAGGAAAGAAAGTAAATGTTTCAAATGAAGATGCAAATCTCTTCCTGCTAAACTCTTCAGGCTTTGACTACATTGACATTGACCCGTTTGGAACACCAAATCCGTTCCTTGATGCTTCTATCAGGCGTATTTCCAGGGGAGGGATACTTGCTGTAACAGCAACAGACACAGCCGCTTTATCTGGAACGTACCCTACAGCATGCAGGCGCAAGTATTGGGCAGAGCCCTTAAGAAATGAGCTCATGCACGAAATTGGCTTAAGGATACTTATAAGAAAGGTTCAGCTTATCGGAGCACAGTTTGAAAAAGCATTAGTTCCAATATTCTCCTACTCTATGGAGCATTACATGAGGGTTTTCTTCAGGTGCGAGAAAGGTAAATCCTCTGTGGATAAGGTCTTGGAGCAGCATGGTATGTTGGGTACTGCAGGGCCATTGTGGCTTGGAAGATTGTGGGATGCTGACTTAGTTGCTAAGATGGAAAAAATCAATGAAGATGAGTTACTAAAAAAACTCCTATCAATAATCAAAGAAGAGTCAAAAGTAGATTCAGTTGGCTTCTACGACCTGCATAAAGTATGCAAGAGAAACAAGCTGAACATTCCTAAAAAAGAGATGGTGATGGATAAAATAAGAAAGTCCGGCTTTAAAGTTTCAGAAACGCACTTCAGCCCAACTGGGCTTAGAAGCAACATCGATGAGAAGAGCCTTGTGAAAATCCTAAATCAGCGCTTCGATTAACTGCTCTTTTATTGTGCGCTCTCCTGTGGGAGTCAGCTTGACAAATGACTGGTTGCTTATCTTCTGCTTCTCGATAAGGTTTAAGTTTGCAAGCCTTGATAACACTCTCGAAACTCCAGGCTTATTTGAGACTCCGTTATGCGGATATAGCTCCTGGTGCAATTCATCGAGGGAAACTGGCCTGTCTCCGAGCTCCTTTGAAAGCTTGAACACGACAACCATAACCCTTTTTTCTTTTGGCGTAAGCTCATATCTTATCCTAAATGATTTTTTTGCCTGGTTTGGCTTGTAGTCTTTATCAGTAATCTGAACTAGTTTGTCAAATATATCTATGAAATGCTTGCCTTTGGCAGAAATACAGGCAATCTGTTCTCCTTTTACATTATCTACTCTTATAAGCTCTAGGCCACTTAACAGGTTG
>CAYUUH010000087.1:2342-5094 GCA_964447855.1 uncultured Methanosarcinales archaeon
AGGTTGACTGAATTGAGTATATTGTCAAATCTGCTGAACCTTTTTCCTATATCTGGCATATTCATGGAGTATACAGTCCCATAGCTTGATTCCATATCATATAAGAACTTAAGGATGTTTATCGCCGCCTTATCAGTCAGTAAATCTCTCAGCCTCATGTTAATCTCTCGTTGTTATGAAATTTAAATAGTTTTTGGGCTTTATATCAGAAATAGGGAAAAAAAGTGATAATTGGAAATAAGGGAAACAGGGGAAAAAAGGGAAACATTTATATATTAGGTCCACTCTTCAAATGTTAAGAAATCAATAACACGTTGGGGATTTCAAAATGCCAAAACTAACCTTTGCAAACGTCATCAAGGGAAGCGTCTTTAAGAATCGCGAAGCCTTGTATGACCTTATCCCTGCAGGGGGTTTTGTGCACAGGGAGGAGCAGAGAAACGAGCTTGTTGTTGAGCTTTCTCCCATACTTCTTAACAGCGCCGTAAAGGGCGTTTTTGTTTTCGGGCCTCCTGGAACAGGAAAAACGGGCCTTGTGACAAGCCTGCTTGATGAGATAAGAAGAGAGGCTGAGAAGAACAATATCAAGCTTAAGACAATGTACCTTAACTGCTCTGAAAACAGGACAGAGACAACTATCCTTATGGAGCTTTTGATGGGGCTTAGGCCTAATGTAGAATACCCTAAGATGGGATGGACAAGGAAAAAGGCAATCTCAGAGTTTGAGAGGGTAACTGATGAGATTGGAGGCAACATTCTTTTTGCGCTTGATGAGGTTGACTATGCTCTTAAGGAAGGAGGAGATGACATACTTTACAGGCTCAGCCGGATCAATGACAAACTTAAGGCAAATGTATCTACAATGATAATCTCAAATGATATCAAGGTTATGGATTTTATAAAGCCAAAGACCCAGTCAACATTTGGAAGGGTCAAGGTCATATTCTCGCCTTATACAGCAGACGAGCTTTTTGACATCATAAAACAAAGAACAGAGATTGCATTCAACAAAGACACAGTAAGCGAGCCGGTCCTAAGAAAGATAAGCGAGCTTGAGGCTGAAAGGGGTGGAGATGCAAGAAAGGCGCTTGAGCTTCTCGACAGCTGCGCAAAGATTGCATTGTCAAAAGGCCGCGAACAGATTACACTTGACTTAGTTGCAGAGGCAGACAAGAACCTTGAGCAGGACTCAACAATAGGGCTGCTCTCAGGGCTTGCAAAGCATCAGAAAATATTATACTTATCCTTGCTAAAGGGAGGAAAAGAGACACTTGACGGAAAGGGAGTTTACAGAAAATACGTGAAGGAATGCAAGCAGTATGACGCAGAGCCGTTGACAGAGAGAAGGATAAGAAGCTTTTTGGTAGAGTTAGGCGAACTAGGTTTGATTGAGACAGAAGTTGGCTGGCTCAAGAACCTGAAAAAAAAGGGGCGAAAAATTACGCTCAATCTTGACCCTGCGGTCAAAAACAAGGTTAGGAAGTTGCTGAGAGACAGCATCTAATCTTGGTAAAAATAAGTTGATTAGAGTTGAGTTAGTGTAAACTCTATCAAACAAGAAGGATGATTTGGATTAGCGAGAGCTATAGAAAAATAATGAAACAAGAGGTACAACAAAAAAATAATGTTATTCAGTAAAAGCCTTTCTTGCTCCCTAGGGGGGTGAGGAGCAGGAGAGGTTTTTGCTTTTTTAAATGTTGGGGGGAATATGATGAAAATCGACATACTAAAGGTTGACGGCGACATACTGACCTGGAAACAGGTTGAGCACAGAAATGGCTTGACATTCATGAGGATGAAAAAGATTGAACGACAGGTGTGGTTCAAAAATGGACAGGCATGCTAATCGGTTTTGTGGTAGTGGAGAAGAAGGAGATAGGGGGTTTTATCTCCGTCTAGAAGACGTAGCTGACGGGCCTACCCTTGAGGTAGGCCTTGGAAGCTTTCATGATATTGAAGCTTTAGGTTTAGAATATGAAAAGAGGTTTGCTGACAACTCTCCTTTTATTTTAGTACAATTAAGAGCCAGGAACAGTGACTTGTATGCATGCGCAAAGATTTATGCTCCTGGAACCCGCGATGATATCACTTCAAGGTGGATGGGCTATGTTAGGGAAGTTGAGTCTGGGCTGGTTGCTGCAATGAAACAGCAAAGGCCTGATGCAGATATAAACGGCTCAGCTATGCTTTGCAATTCAAGAGATGAAGTTATACTAAGGATGCTTGGAAAGTATGCTGGAACTGAACAAGTTAGAAAATATAAAGTTTTTAAGGCCTAATCTTCTTTTGCTTTTTCTAGACTTTTTCCTAATTGGGCTATGATATCCTCTTCAGTAAGCGCCGGTTCCTCTTTATCTCTAATCTCTTTCTGAGACCTCTGGAATTCTTCCATAAAAGCATTTCTAGGGCTCAATGGCTTCGGTTCTGCAAGCCTTTCAAATTCTTCTCTTGCTGCACCGCTTTGGAATGGCTTGTCACTTACTCCTTTATGATTTGAAATTGCTTCAGTTACTGTTGCTGCTAATTTGTGTATGTCTACTGGTTTTCCCATCACAGCATAGATTGCGTCTGAATATAATCCTATCTTTCTAATATCTTCCTCTCTCCCACTTCCGCTTACTACAATTATTGGAATCTCTGGATGATGCTGAACTATATAGTCAACTAATCTTGCTCCACCACCCTCGGCCATATTCCAATCAGTAATTATCGCATGAGGATGTACTTTTTCAAAAGCGATTTCAGCTCCACC
>CAYUUH010000088.1:0-5048 GCA_964447855.1 uncultured Methanosarcinales archaeon
CTTTAATGCAGCTGCTACTTTCCTGTTTATCTTATCGATTGCCTTGTTAGCTTTAGCTATCCTCTTGTATATTGCCTTAACCTGCTTGTTCAATGATTTTAGATCTTTTTCTGCTTTTCTTAGTTCAGCTTCTTTCTCTTTTATAGTAGCTTTTCGCTCTTCTGTTCTCAATACTTTATCTTTTTGTAATTTCTTCAACCCCTGGATAGTACTTGATAATTCATTTACCTTCTCTTCTGCTTTCCTTACATCCAGCTGGCCCAATTCTTTATCAGCTTGATTTAACTCTTCTAAGTAGCTGTTGAATCCTAATTCATTCTTGAATCTTAAGACCAGGCTACTTTCCTGATCTTTTAGTTTCGCTATTTTATTGATTGACTCAGATTCTTTCCTTTTTATATCTAGAAGCCGTGAATATAGTTTTTTTAGTTCATTTGTCTTTTCTGGTTCAGTCTTTATCTTTTCATTTGTGGTTTCTATCCCCTTCTTTATCGAGGCAATTTCAGCATCGTTCTGCACTAATCCCTTATCAACTTTGTTCCACCATCTTCCAATTCTCCATCCCTGCATGAATCTCTTTCCTTCAAGTGTTCTCATCTCTAGTTCTCTTGCTGGGAAGTCTACTTTTCTTATCGTTCTTGCAACTTTGTTTTCAAATAAGAAGTTCCATACTCCGCCAATTGGCTTTTTGAGGAATCCGAACCTTGAGAACCTTTCTTTTCCTTTCTTTGCAGCTTCGTCTAACAGGTCTTGCTCGTATCGTGCTCTTGCTACGTCGTGCCTTGCTACCTCATTCTGCATCTGCTGTAAGCTTAAACTGTCTACAGGAGCTGGCTTTTGTTCAACCGGAATTGCCGCCTGTTCCTGGTTTCTGGCTTGGCCTACTATTTTTCTTAGATTGTCAAGTGCATTCTGCATATTGTCAACATATCTTGCTTCTTGTCCTGAAACTCTTTGCTTTCGTGCAAAGTCATCAACAGCCCTTGAAGCCCTGTCAAGGCATTCAACTGCGTCATTGAACATCTCAGCTTCTGTGAATATTATTCCCCCTTCTGAATTGTAAACTATCTGGTTGCCGTCTTTGTGCTGCCCAAGAAGGTCATGTGCTTCTTTCAGTTTTCCCTCGTCAATAAGCTGCCTAACTTGTTTTATTACAGCTATGCAGTCTGAGCATGTGTTTTGTAAACTATTTGCTGTAAGGAATTCTTCTTGTGTTGATTCAACAGCCACTATTGCGTTTGATACTGCTTCAGCAGGTGCAACACTGTCTCTTAAGTATTTAGCAATGCTCTGCTCTAAAGGAGTGTTTATCCAGCCATTATCTTCAGCTTCGCTTAGAACTTCTCGTGCTTTAGGTATATCACTGTTAGCAACATAAGACAATCCAGCCTTAGCCCAGTGGACATCTCTTACTGTTTCCGCTTCCTGTTGCGTCAAGCCGTAATCCTTGACAAGCCTGTTTATATGGTATCCCCAGTTAATGCATGCTGTGCAGGGACTTTCTTTACTTAGTGCATCTGCTTTACCAGCGTTGAAGCCTTTCCCCATCAATTCGCCTTTTGCTTCTTCTGCACTCGTTCTGGCGTACTCTTCTGCAGGATTGATGCCATAGGACAGCAATACATTGTTGATATACTGCTTGAATTCTTGGTCGTTTGATGATAAGGCCAGCCTTTCAGCGGAAGCATCATCATCAATCGCCCCTGCCCGCGCAACTGCTTTCTGCTTGTCTGATGTAACTGCTGAAGCAGGCCCGAATACAATTGACCTGATATCTTCCGTGCTTTTTGACAGTGTTTCGATGGCCCTTTTGACCATTATTTGCTGTGCCAACACCTTGGCTGAGTATGAAGTCCAGTCTTGGCTTCCAAGTTCTCTAGCTTCTTTGCCTACTTCCTCCAATGCGTTACTAAGCCTGTATAGCTCATCAATATTTCTTTCTGCTTCTGCAAGGCCAATAGCCTCGATGAGGTTGTTTATTTTAGCCTCGAGCTTACGCATTCTAGGGTCTAGAAGCTTTCTGTAGGTAGCTCTCTTTTCATCTAGAACTGCTTTCAGGTTGTTTGATATGCTCGCCAAATCAATCTCTGTAGACATGTCAGGAGTTTCATAGAATACCCTAAAGAATTCTCCAGGGTTATTTCTGTAATAGTGGTTTGTAACAATCATCCCAATAGTATAAGGGTCAACATTAGGGTCAGACTGCCTATCAATCATGGTAATATCTGTGCTGAAGTCGAACCCGAACTCACCTTTGTCTTTTAACCCATTGTGCTGGCTCTGCATAAATACAATCCTTGCATTCTCTGCAGTGCCTTCGGTTACAGTCATGATGGTCTGTGTCTTTGATAAAGGACTTGCCCTTACTGCGTTTCCTACCAGGTGGTCTATTTCATGGATTATCGATCCTGGTGCTTCTTTGAATACATCTGATTTTAAGTCAACCTTGAGCAGTATAATCTCCCCAGACATCTCTCCATAACTGGAGAGGGGGATTATTGCTGCGGCGGCATTAGGATGTGCTCCTTTCTCAGTTATATCTGCTGCGAGTATGGGAGACTCCAACGTTTTTCCAGTCTTCCTGTTTTTTACAGTGACATAGGGTACTGAAATCTGGTCTTCAAACAGGTATCTGTAGGATTCTATCGCATCAGCATATGAGGGATTCTGTTGTTTAGCTTCTTCAACGCTTATACTCCCATCGACAATATCATATGTGATTCCTGCCAGCCTTACTGCATCTTCATTATCGATTCCAATCTGAGAATAAATCATATGCCTTATCGCTTTCCCTCTTGTGGTGATATCCATCAATTTGAATGAGACTTCCGTTACTTCAATATCAGCACTTAGCTGGCTGTAGAAACCTTTTAGGTAATCCTCAAAAGATACCTGTCTACCCTGTGAATCGTAATAAATCTTGTTAGTGCGTGCAAACAATACATTCAGCACTTGCTGCCTGTCCTCAAGGCTTGGCTGTTCTCCGGCAGCATACCTTTGTAGGATATCATCTAAACTTGCCCTATGGGAGTCAATAACATTGGCCCTAACATAATTCCTGTATGCTCCTTCTGTAAATCCGTTAATCTTTGGAATATATGCAGGCTTGCCCACTTCAGGGAACTGTTCGAATCTTGCTAGAGCACTTTCGAATGCATCTTCAAGGCCGGCGCCAAGTTGATTGGCATTTGTCTGTTGGTCGATTATATTTTGCGTTTCCTGTCCAGCGGAAATCGACGCAATTGCTTTCTTTATGCTATTTAGAACCAGGCTGTCTGCCTCTCTTTCTGCGCTTTCTATCAGTGCAGACAGCGCAGAGGTGTCCTTTATGTTGCCGAGGGCCTCGGCAGCTTTTGCCCTTACCCCGCCAACCTCATCTCCCAACGCATTTATCAAAGCAGGCACAGCTGCAGGATTCATAGTTTTTCCTAGCCCTATAACTGCACCGATTCTATCATCTATTTCACCAGAAATCAATTGGTCTGTTAACGGTTTAAGTTCTGTCTCAGCAATCTTTGCTTCAGCTTCTTTTATTCTTTCCTGCGTTGCTCTCAGGGCATTCTGCATCTCAATTACTTTTTCATCATTAATCCCTTTTGCTTCTTCAATTAGTGATGGAATTCCCTGCTCAGCATCGCCTTCATACATCCTTCTTGCCTGCTGCAACAAAGGAAGAGCTTCTTGGTATTTTTCTGCTTCCATAAGTGCTTTTGCTTCGTAGTATAGATTATTAGCTTCAAACCCAAACTCAGCTGCACCAACTGCTCTTGCTGGCTCGTAGTCTTCGTAAGCGAATGGTTTTGCTTGTTCTGCTTCAGCCTCTGCCATCGCCTGCATCCTTTGTCTCTCAAGGTCCCTTACCCCGTCAAATAAGTATGAATTGACTATCAGCTCAAATACCCAGCCCTCGTCCACGCCGTACTTTCCAGGGTCTTCCATCAGGTCTGACAGCAAGATCAAATCATCAGTGCTTAGGGCCTGCTTACTGAAATAATTCTCAATATCAGCATGGTCCAGGCTATATTCAAGCCCTTTTGCAAGGATTGCAATCTCATAATTTTGCCTTAATTCCAGGTCGCTTATCCCTACTTCTGGCTCTGCCATCAATAACTCTCTTTCAGTTATCATATCCTGGACCTGTGCAATCCTGGCATCAATGGAATCAAAGTCATTTCTTAAGTATTCGATCACTATAGAATCAGGATTTCTCTGGATTATCTCTCCCAAGGAATCCCTTGCCTTGGTAAGATAATTCATTGCATCTTCATACCGCCCTCTGCTGATGGCTCTTTCAGCCTGTGAAACAGAAACCTCATAACTATCTTTAACACCTATTGTCCTTGCTGCCAAATCTGTGAAGAAATCTTTTACTCTCTGGCCTAAGCTGACTGGCTGTGGAGGCATTATCTCAGGAAGGGGAGCTCTTATAGCTTCATCTTCTTTTCTGTCGCTGGCAAGGAATTCATCTTCCATCTGCCTGCGCTCTTCTGCAATGCGGATTATGTTCCCTCTTTCCAGTGCAGCAATAACATCTGCATTGGAATATCCATATCTGCTAAGGGTTTCTGCTGCCTGTGCTGTCTGAACAATATTCCCTGTTCCTAGAATCTCTATAATCTTGCTGTTGCTTATTCCATACCTTCCAAGTGCGGCTGCCGCTTTTACCATATCCAGAATCTGAGCGGAAGTATATCCTTTTCCGCTGAGCTGTTCTTCTATCAGGCCAAGTGAGTGATGGGCTCTTGCCAAATCTTCGATATTAGTCAGAGAATCGACGAAATTCTCAGCAACATCTGTGGAGACCCCTAGTTCTGTTGCTTTCCCAATGAATGCAGCCTCGTAGGCGCTTCTTAATGTGAGCTGAGCATCTGCTGATGTAGATTCTGGAAGGCCTTCAGTCAATCTTGAGGTATAGTAGTCAACTGTAGCACCAATGTCCTGCTCACTCAGGCTTGTAGGGCATATTTGAGCATATGTCAATGGCGTACTGACTATAAGGAAAAGCATGCTTAATGCAAATATCTGATTAAGTTTCTGCATCTTTTTCT
>CAYUUH010000089.1:0-437 GCA_964447855.1 uncultured Methanosarcinales archaeon
AAGAAGGCATCAAAGAATTTCTCTCTAAAGCCTAGCCTTATAATAAGAAACTATTATTTCATAGGGGGCTGCTTCCTTTATCTGATGGGAACTATTCTTTTCATAATCGCGCTCCGAGGAGGAGAACTTTCTATACTTTATCCCTTAGTTTCAGTTACCTACATCTGGGTAGCATTTTTGTCAATAAAGTTTTTAAAGGAGAAGATGAATAAATATAAGTGGATAGGCATTTCGCTTATCATATTGGGAGTTGCATTTATAGGCAAAGGCGTATAGGACAATAAAATGAAAAAAGCGGTGATATCTCTCGGAGGGTCAATCATTGTTCCAGGAGACATAGATATCAAGTTTCTAAAGAAGTTCAAGAGTCTGGTAGAAAGTTTTGTCAAGAAAGGATACACTTTTGCAATATACTGCGGGGGAGGAAAAACCGCAAG
>CAYUUH010000089.1:447-2424 GCA_964447855.1 uncultured Methanosarcinales archaeon
AAAATACCAGGAAGCAGCTTCGTCTGTATCAACACTTAGCCAGGAGGAGCTTGACTGGATAGGTATCCACGCAACATGGCTTAATGCCGATATGGTTAACAGGCTTTTCGGAAGTCTTGCTGATAAATGCTTTATCATAGACCCAACTAAGAAAGTAAACACAAAGAAGAAGGTTCTGGTAGCAGGGGGGTGGAAGCCAGGATGGTCAACTGATTATGACTCTGTTCTCCTTGCAAAGAATATTGGGGCAGATACAGTAATAAATATGTCCAATATAGATTATGCTTATGATAAGGATCCAAGAAAGTTCAAGGATGCAAAGCCAATAAAGGAAACAAACTGGAAAGAGTTCAGGAAGATTGTCGGAAGCAAATGGAAAGCAGGCCTGAATGCACCATTCGACCCAATCGGGTCAAAAGAGGCTGAAAAGTCCGGAATAAAGGTGTGCATCGTAGGAAAAAACCTGAATAATCTCAAGAATATTCTAAACGGAAAAAAGTTTAAGGGAACAATAATAAAATAAATTAATAAAGAAAAATATAATAAATCAGATTTATCTCTTCTTGCCTTTCTTTTGCTTCTTTTTCTTGATTGTTGAGGCTCCTCTTTTCTCTAGGCTAGTAAGCCTGGACTTCATACTCTTTGCCTCTTTCTTAATAAGTACTTCTATCCTCTTCTTTTCCTTCTTTGCTTCTACAAGCACCTTACTAACCAAGGCTCTGCCTTCTTTGGTAGTTATTGCGCCTTTCTTAACAAAGCCTTTTATTACCTTATCTGCCTTCTCTTTTGTAAGGCTTGCAGTGCCAATCCCAAGCAATACAGCCTTCCTTATCAGCTCATTCATTTTCTTGCACCTCATTCTATATTTTTTTCTTTGATTATGGATATAAGCAGCAGGACGCTCACAATGAGGGCGAAAATAAGGAAACTAAATGGGAGGAAATGTATATTCCATATCCTTGGCTCTCCCTGCAGGTTAACTGTCCACGCTGAAGAGATAATCAATGCAGCAATCACCATCCCATAAACAAGCCTGTCGCTTGACTTGTCAATCTCAATCCCAAGCCTTCTTATCTCCCTATCTTCAATCCCAAATTTGATTCTCCCCTTTTGGAGTTTGCTTAGCACGTTATACGCCTGAGTTGGGAACGAGCCGATGCTCCTTCCCAGGCCTGTTGTCGCAGATAAAATCTCTTTTACCATGAACTTCGGCTTCTCAGTCAGCATCAGCTTCTCAACAAACGGCTTAGTAACTTCTATAATCTTAAAGTCAGGATCATATTCCAGCGCAATGCCTTCGAGAGTAACGATCGTTTTTCCAAACAATACAAAGTCAAGGGGCATCTTCACATGGTACCTTGCTGCAATGTTTAGAACTTCCTCCAAAACTGAGCTTAATTTAACTTCTTTAAGCCTTGAGCCCTGCAGTTCCTCGATTGCATCCTGCACATCACGCTTGAATGCCTCGATGTCAATCTGGTCTTCATCAACACTCCCTATCTCCAGCATGGCCTTGATTATTCTCTCAGAGTCATCCTTCACTATACCCCATATTATGTCAATAGAAGCATGCTTTAGCTTGTCATTAAAATACCCAACAATGCCGTAATCCACAAAAGCAAGCCTATGGTCCTTCAGAATCAATATGTTTCCTGGGTGAGGGTCTGCATGGAAGAACCCATGCACAAATACCTGAGTTAGCATGGCATCATAGCCGTTATTTATAATCTTCTTCAGGTTAAGCTTACTGTTCTTTATGTCCCTGATATTATGCAGCTCTACAGCATCAACAAACTCAGAAGTTAGCACCTTTCTTGTGCATAGGTCCATATATATTCGAGGTATGTAAACCTTCTTGCTGCCTTTGAAGTTAGCGTAGAACCTTTCTGCGCTTCTTGCTTCCTTCCTTAAATCAAGCTCCCTTTTAGTCCATTCCTCAAACTCGCTCACAATCTCACTTGGCCTATAAGCCCTTAA
>CAYUUH010000089.1:2434-5017 GCA_964447855.1 uncultured Methanosarcinales archaeon
ACTTCAATAAGCCTTGCAATATGCCTGATAATCTCTATGTCTGACTGCATAATCTCATTTATTCCAGGCCTTAGAATCTTTACAGCAACGCGCTTCCTATCCTTAAGAACTGCTTTATGCACCTGGGAAACAGAGCCCGATGCAATCGGCTTTTGCTCAAAGCTGAGAAAGATTTTATGCAGCGGAGAGTCAAACTCCCGCTCAAGTATCTTTTTTGCCTCTGCAAAACTAAATGGAGGGACAGAATCCTGAAGCTTTCCAAGCTCGGCAATATATTCTTTTGGAAGCACATCAGGCCTCAGGCTTAATATCTGGCCGAATTTCACAAATGTTGGGCCGAGCCTCTCAAGTGTAATCCTGAGCCTTTCAGCGTCAGTCACATTCTTGTTGATTCTTATTCTTGATTTAATCCTTTTCCCTAGGGGAATAAACCTACTGAGCTTAATCTTGCTTATGAGGTACCCAAACCCGCTTTCAGCTAGAACTACAAGAACATCCTCTAACCTCTTTAAGTCTCGCACCTCTTTCCTGATATCAATACTTATACAAATAACCCTAAATGATTTATATAAACCTTTCGTCTTCAAGGAAAAACTATATAAATAGTAGTTATTCCCATTTTTACAATATGGCTAAGTTATTTGAGATAAGGATTCACGGCCGTGGCGGCCAGGGAGCCAAGACTGCTTCTCAGTTCATCGCAGAGGCTGCTATGGAGAAGGGCAAGCAGATACAGGCTTTTCCTGAATATGGAGCAGAGCGTGCAGGAGCTCCGATGAAGGCTTATACCAAGATTTCTGACAATCCTATCAAAGGTGTTACCCCAGTTACAAACCCAGATGTAGTAATTGTGATAGACCCTACTTTGCTTAATCCTTCTGTTGCAGAAGGTCTTGGAGAGAATGATTTCCTCCTTGTTAACACAGATAAGGGAGCTGATTTTGTTAAGACTAAAACAGGTTTTAAAGGGAAAATAGGTGTTGTAGACGCAACTAAGATCTCCATTGAGGCTGTTGGAAAGAATCTTCCTAACACGCCGATGATTGGAGCGCTTATCAGGGCAACAAACTGCATAACCCTTGAGGCTATAGAAGAAAGCATAAACAGCAAGTTCCTAAAAAAGCTTGGCGAAGAGAAAACAAAAGCAACATACAATGCAGTCAAGAGAGCCCATGATGAGGTCAAGATAGAATGAGCAGCGAGAAAGGCTGGAAAGAAATTCCGATTGGAGGGATGATTTTAGAGGCCGGGAACTCAAGGAAATTCAAGACAGGCGACTGGAAAGTATTCAGGCCAATAATAGATGATGCTAAATGTATTCACTGCATGCAGTGCGTTCTTGTTTGCCCTGAGCATTGCATAAACTCAGAAGGCGACGAGAAAACAATCAAAAGAAAGGAAGTTAATCTTGATTACTGCAAGGGATGCGGCATATGCGCAAATGTATGCCCTGTCAAATGCATAAAGATGGAAGAGGAATCCAAGTTCGAGTAAAAATGGCAGGCAAAAAAGTAAAGGCATACACAGGAACAGAGGCAGCAGCTGAAGCAATGCGCCAGATTAACCCTGATGTAGTTGGAGCTTTCCCAATCACACCTCAAACTGCAATAATGCAGAAATTCTCAGAGTTTGTTGCTAATGGAGTTGTTGATACAGAGCTTGTGCGTGTTGAGTCAGAGCATTCAGCAATGTCTGTATGTATTGGTGCTGCAGCTGCGGGCGCAAGGTCAATGACTGCAACATCTTACGCAGGCTTGGCATTAATGTGGGAAATGCTTGGAGTAGCATCAGGACTCAGGCTTCCAATCGTAATGAGCCTTGTTAACAGGGCATTATCTTCACCAATCAACATCCACTGTGACCATTCTGATGGAATGGGGTGCAGGGACCAGGGATGGGTCCAGATATACTGCGAGGACAACCAGGAAGTTTATGAGACCACGCTTCTTGCAGTAAGGATTGCAGAGCATAAGGATGTTACTCTTCCTGTTATGGTATGTCAGGATGGATTTATTACATCTCATGGTGTTGCAAACACAACTATTTTTGATGATTCAGACATAAAGAAATTTATCGGACCATACAACCCGAGCAAATGGTTGCTTAATATCAAAGACCCAATTACAGTTGGGCCGTTACAGCTTCAGGATTATTATTTTGAGACAAAAAGGCAGCAGGCTCCTGCGATGGAAGCTACAAAGAAGGTATTCCTCGAGCTAGGAAATGAGCTTTCCAAGATAACCGGAGGCAAATTCGAGCTTATAGAGAAATATCAGATGGATGATGCTGAGGCAGTTATAGTCACAATGAGCTCAACAGCAGGAACAGTCAAGACAACAATTGATAATATGAGAGCCAAGGGAAAGAAAGTTGGTCTATTAAGAGTAAGGATGTTTAGGCCGTTCTGCTACAAAGAAGTTGGAGATGCTTTGAAAAACGCAAAGTCAGTTGCAGTTCTTGACAGGTCAGAAAGTTTCGGTGCAAACCCCCCATTATTCGGGGAAGTAAAGAGTGCGCTTTATGATTCTAACTTAAAGCCAAAGCTTCAGAGCTGTGTCTTTGGGCTTGGCGGAAGGAATATCT
>CAYUUH010000090.1:0-426 GCA_964447855.1 uncultured Methanosarcinales archaeon
AACTTCTTGGTGGGGGATATACTGTGATTTCCATAAGCACACTTACGACTGAGCTCATACATTCTTCCCAATTTGGATCCCTAACAGTTATTCTAACTACATGTGTCTGATATGCTTGAGTTATGGTTGGCACAAAATAAATCAGACCAGTATGCCTCCCAATATTAAATAAGAAAGTATCATCAAGATATTCCAAGGACTCATTATTTCCGTCGCTAGCATTAACCTGGTAGATAAACGGCTCACCTACAGTGGCATTTTGTTTGGGTATACCCTCTACAACTGGAGCAATATTTATGCACAATTTTATTCTGCCAAATGATACTGCTTTCCCAGTTATCTGCGAGGCTAAAACCTCTCTTTCTCTTTCTTGGACTATAATATAGTTAGAGTATACAGAGGTTAACATAAACAGGACGATTAACA
>CAYUUH010000090.1:444-4997 GCA_964447855.1 uncultured Methanosarcinales archaeon
GATATTTTCATTTTTTATTAAGATACTTGAATAATATTTCTCTAATTCCTTCTCTAGCTATTTCTGCCTGGTTGCTGAAGAGGCCGCTATCAATCAAGTCTTGCATCTGCTTCTTCAGTTCTTTTCCAACTCTTATATGGATTAAATCTTGCATAGGTGTATCAAAATGATATATTTTTGATACATATATGATATACCTTATATATAAATCTTATTATTTACTATATTGAAAATAATAGAGAAATAAACAACATATCAAGCAATAATTCTATTCGCAAACGATATAAAAAAATTAGACTCTTTTAAATATGATTCTTGCAGTACCACTGTAGGTAATATCTTTCTCAACATTCACTGGGCATACTTTAAACGAGACGGTTCCTTTTTCTCCGGGATTTAGCCTAAACTGCCCATCCTCAACTAAAGTCCAAGGTTCTAAATCTCCAATAACCTCAATCACTACATCTACTGGGAAATCTAGCTTATGTTCGATAGAAATGTTCCTATTCCCACACCCTCCAATAGGCACTGCCCCAAAATGTAGGGCGTCATCGTCTAGATTAAACCCTACATAATTACTGACTTTTATATCCATAGGGATATCTTGTATATAACTTATCTTATAATAGGAGAAGGCTACCAAAGTTGAACTCATACTTAACAGAATAACACTTACCCACAAAACTATTAGTTGATTCTTCCTCATTTTTTAAGTTTTGCCCTTATAAGCTTTTCTAACTCCTCTTGTTTCTTTTTGTTCTTTCTAGAGTACATAACAAAGATTACATCTGCAATGATGAGTAATACTATAATCATTATAAGCATGATTGTAGCTGTTGGTATTGTTGATACAGGTGCAGCAATTATAGCTCCTTCTTCTGGTTCTACTATCTTTACCTTGCCTTTCTCTATAGTGTTGGTTCCATCATAATAGAGCGTTATCTTCGCGTCATATTCTCCAATCTGCATGCTGGACGTGTCTAAATACCCAGTAAGGGTTTTCTTTTCCCAGCTACGCAAGTTCGTTGTAGGAGTCTGGAATTGCTGATTTCCTATGTTCGTAATCGCATAAATACTCTGAATCTCGCTGTTCCAATTACTCTCAACTTCGATATCAAATGAGTTTATCTTTCCGGCTGGGACTTCTCTTGTGTAGTCAGTAACTTTAACTTCTAAGGCTCCTATTTTGAACCAGTCTTCAGCTTCTGTTTCAAGGCCATCGTAATGTATCTTAGCGACTGCCTTATAATTACCAGCACTTAACCCTCTTGTGCTTATTTTAGCGTGAAGCACATCAGATTTTGAAGACTCAACCGATTTTTCTTCAGTGTCTGTTACTCCTACTATCTTTCCATCATTGTCATATACTTCAATATCTGCCTTGACACTATTTATATTCTCCTTCCCCCCGTTGAATATATCTATCTCAACCAGAGCTACACTATCAACTTGAGTGTCACTTGCCCTTACACTGGCTGAAAGGTACTTCACTGGGAAGAGGAATCTTACTTTAATTATAGCAGCTGCTCCAGTCAATACAGAAACTCCTCCACTCTCAGGAGGAGCAGTCTCCCTAACAGCAATCTTTATCTCATGGGTGCCTGGAGTAACCTCTTTATCTAAACCAGCTGGAAGCCTTAAGGTAGCCAGGAAATATGGGTCAGCACCAGGTGCTATATTTTCTAGCTTGTCTGGTTCAAGAGTAACATACTTAGCTAAATCACCCCTAACTGTAAGAATATAATCCTGTGCCCTAGGTGATGTTGTGCGGATCTGATAAGTCTGAGAGAAAACCAATTCTGGCTCATAGTCAATATTGGCCCTTAGGTTATAACCTCTTATTCCCATAGAATATGAAGGGGTGACGATGAGTAGGAATATCAGTAAGTATATCGAGTGTTTTAGATAACTAGTCATTTAGTTGCCCCCGTATCTAAAAAAAGAGAAAAATAAAAAAATAAAAAATTAATCAGCTTTGTAGAACTGATAAGCTTGCTTCAAAGTTTAATGTGTCTGTCTTTGAACCAACTACTGAGTCTGGAATTCTCAAGTAAGCATAGAGTCTTACTGAATCTGCAGCCTCGACGTTTCTTAGCTGGCCGCAAACATTCTGCTGTTGAGTGTCCCCGTTCCCTAAGAAATCAGTAGGGGTCTCAGAATCTGCCTCGTCTTGGGCAGCATCGCAGCTTCCTGTTTCATTCTGTACAGTCCAATATTTATATAATGCAGCAGCATAGCATGAATCAAAGCTTGGTCCTGCCAATCCAGAACATAGGTACTCAGTTGCATTCTGATTTGTCCAAACACTTACATTTACATGCTGGTTTCCGTCATTCTGAATAATAATATAGTCTGCATCAGCATCTGCCCTTTCAGGTAGATATTGTGTGTAATTTACCCAAAATATACTAGTACCATTGCTCCATAGGTCTGCATAAGTACTGGCAGTCGTATTAACTCTTCCTTCCCCGAACCAAATATTATCCTCTACTGCAAATATGGTCAGGTCTTGGGTAATGGTAACATTTACCTTACCAGTATCTTGATAGGTCTGCATACCTGTAATTCCTGCTGCTCCTTTTAATGAGCCCAATCTTCCTAAACTTACAAATGTTCCTCCAAGAGAAACCACTATTGCAACAACCAGAAGTGCTGCTAAAGTTCTGTTTGAAACTTCACTCATTTTTTTACGCCTCCTCACCAATTTTTATTCCAATCTGTCCAGTTGCTAGTCCTGCTTCAGGACCTGCTATATCTTCACCAGCTCCGACAATATTTACCCTTACCTCTCCTCTAGCTTGTCCAGGACCTGAACTATACACTACTCCTGTAGACATAGTCTTGTCAAGAACAACCCAGGTGCAGGCAATCGAGATTATAACTGTCAGAACTAGTAAAACCACTATTGTTGTTTTTGGTACATCTTCTGCCATTTTTACACCTTTTTTATCTCTATATAATATGTTGATTTATGCTCTGGAATAACTCATATTTAAATGTTTCTATTGTCTGGTATATATGTAGTTATTCTGGAGTTGTTAGTCTTTGGTGCTTGATATTATTGTGTCGTCGTAGATCACGTTCACTTCAACTGGTTCATCTTCGATGCCTAAATCTTTTAGCTGTATGGAGTAATCCCCTATATAGCCGTATCCTTTGTATCCTATCTCTTCCAGCTCACTATATATAGTGTTGCCAGTTTGGTTTTCACCTCCTGCCTTTTTTACGAACTCTTTAATCGAAACTTCTAAAGAACTATTGCTTCCATAAACTATCTGTACTACTGAATTCTCAGGTATTATCACTGAACTGTTTATCCTTATTGTTCTTTCCTGCCGTGCCGTGTATACAGCAAAACCTGTAATCCCTTTTGGTTTCGTGGTAATTAATACTATGACTAAAATCAACGTCAATACTGGCAGCAAGTATGGCATGAATCTTTTCATTTTTTCCTGGCCCTGCTGTAAACAGTCCAAATGTTTCTTTCATCCCTGTTCAGCAGTTTTCCAATCTCCCTATAGGTTAGGTTTTCCTTTTCTTTTAGATATTTTACAATAGTTTCAAAAGGCGAAAGCTCTGATTCCTTAAATATGGTCAACGGAATCATATGCTCGTGTTCTGTTTTTTCCTGTTTCATTCTAGCTTCTTTTTTGCTCTGTTATATACCGTCCAGATATTTCTTTCATCTCTATGGAGAATTTCCCCTATCTCATGATAGCTCATGTTTTGATGCTCTTTCAGGTATTTGACTATAGTTTCAAAAGGAGATAATTCAGACTCTTTGAAGATTGAGACAGGTATTGACTGTTCACTTTCCTTGTGCTTTAGTTTCTGCTCCATCATTTCTGCCTCCTTTTGAAGTAGATGAACCATGCTGCGTTTATTACTATCAAGATCATCACAAGCATTGTCAGGATTGTCTGCGAGTCTATTGTCTTGTTCGGGCTTAACTTTACAGCTGCAGCTGTAACTCCTATTATTTCCACATCAATCCCTTCAAGCCTTACAGAAGTCTTGATTGCTTTCTCTGTCTTCTGGCCTTCGTAGTGCAGGACTACTTTTCCTTCATACTCGCCTTCTGCAACATCTTCAGTATCCCAATAAGCAAAGATAGTCTTTCTTTCTTCTGGTTTTATATCGAAGGATGCTGTCTTTACATCAGCAATTGTGTCTCCTTCCTTGGTACTCATCACTAATTGACCATAAGCATCCTTAATCACATCGTTCCATGCGCTCTCAACCATTATGTGGAACTTTGCTATATCTCCCAGCTTGAAATCCTGCACAAAGATATTCTTTATGTCGAGCCATATTGTGCCGACCATGAACAGCTTTTCTTTCTCAATTGTGTATCCATCATACGTCAGCTTCATTACTGCCTTGTATTCTCCTGGATTTAGCTCAGCTGTTGAGCCGATTAAGTCAACTCTTTCCTTGCTCTTTACACTCATCTCTGTTGTCTGCACAGTAGTTACTTTATTTCCTGAGTTGTCATACACATCAATTACTGCACTAGCCCTCTGGATTGTTTCTGAGCCTAGGTTGTTTACTGA
>CAYUUH010000091.1:0-303 GCA_964447855.1 uncultured Methanosarcinales archaeon
AATAACCTGATTATGCAAATAGCTGAACCTGAATTTAAGGAAAAATGGAAAGTAGACATCATGAATGGAAGCGTTGCTTTCGGAAGCGCAAGAGACAACTGGGCTATTTCAGTCCCGTTCATGCAGAAGAAAGGAATTACTTTCAAAGATATCACTAATATATATAACATGGAAGAAGAGGAAAGGAAGAAATGGTGCTGGGAAAATGCTCCATTGTTTGAGGTTCTTCTTGATATGGCTGTAAAGCATCTGCCTAATCCAATTGAAGCACAGAAGTACAGAATTCCTAAGATATGGAAAGGG
>CAYUUH010000091.1:313-4974 GCA_964447855.1 uncultured Methanosarcinales archaeon
TCAGATTTTGGAAAAGACTTACTTACCTGCAATCCAAATGGGAAGCTTGCGTTCGTTATTACCAGAATTGTTATAGATCCTAAAGCAGGCAAGGAAATTTCAGCTGGCAGGTTGTTCTCGGGAACACTAAAGCCTGGAATGGAAGTATGGCTGAATCTGGCTAGGAAGAGGCAGAGAATCCAGCAGGTTCTTGTCTACAACGGAATCAAGCCAGAGCAGATGGAAGATGTTCCAGCAGGAAACGTTCTTGCTATAGGAGGAGTAACCGGTGAAGCAGGAGAGACTATCACTATGGATGAGGAAACTCCATTCGAGGAGCTTAAGCATATCTTCGAGCCAGTTATCACTAAGGCTATTGAAGCAAAAAAGCCTGGAGACCTTCCAAAGCTTGTCGAAGTCTTGAGAAAGGTTGCAAAGGAAGACCCGAGCATCAAGGTTGAAATCAACGAAGAAACCGGAGAAAACATCATCTCTGGAATGGGAGAGCTTCACCTTGAGATTGTAGAAAACAGGATTATCACGGAGAAAGGTGTTGAAGTAAAAACATCTTCGCCCATTGTTGTTTACAGGGAAGCTATAAAAAAGCCATCCCAGGAAGTCGAGGGAAAAACACCAAACAAGCACAACAAATTCTACTTTGTTGTTGAGCCTTTGGACCCTGTGCTCCATCAGGCAATAATCTCTGGAGAGATTCCTGAAGGAAGGATAAAGAAAAAGGACCCTGAGCTAAGGAATAAATTTATGAGCACTGGAATGGACTCCAAAGAAGCAGAAAGAGTCAAGGATGTGTTCAACGGAAACATCTTTATCGATGAGACCAGGGGTCAGGTTTACATGATGGAAGTTATAGAACTGATTCTTGATATGTTTGAGGACGTTATGAAGCACGGGCCATTAGTAAGAGAGCCTTGTGTAAAGGTCAAGGTAAGGCTTGTTGACATGAAGCTTCACGAGGATTCCATCCATAGAGGCCCTGCACAGGTTTACCCTGCAATCAGGGAAGGTATCAGAGGCGCTATGATGACTGGAGGGCCTGTCCTATACGAGCCTTTACAGGTTACACTTATAGACACACCTGAAGAGTATGTTGGCTCAGTTTCAAACCTTATCTCCAGCAAGAGGGGCCAGCTTCTTGACATGACCCACGAAGGAGGTACAGTACAGATAAAGGCAAAGCTTCCTGTCGCAGAGATGATTGGGTGGAGCTCAGACTTAAGGTCAGCTACCGGCGGAAGAGGCGTTTCCTCGCTTGTCGACCAGATGTTTGAAAAGCTGCCTGAGGAACTTCAGCAGAATGTCACTATGCAGATAAGGAACAGAAAAGGCCTTACAGATGGTCAGGTGGGAGCATAAGCTCAAGGTAGAGGACAAAACAAAAACCTTTATAAATACTTATCGAATTCCAACTCGTGGATTCGACACTAAAAAAACAAAAATCAGGAGGGTTGAATATGGCTGAAAAAACACACATAAACCTTGTCTTTATTGGACACGTTGATGCAGGTAAATCAACAAATGTAGGTAGACTTCTATTCGATACAGGAGCTATCGACGAGCAAACTATGAGGAAACTTAAAGAAAAAGCTGAAGAGCTTGGAAAGGGTGGATTTGAATTTGCATTCGTCATGGATAACCTTAAGGAAGAGAGAGAAAGGGGAGTTACAATTGATCTTGCTCACAAGAAGTTCGAGACTCCTAAGTATTATTTCACAATAATCGATGCGCCTGGCCACAAGGATTTCATCAAGAATATGATCACAGGAGCATCACAGGCTGATGCAGGTGTGCTTGTTGTAGCTGCAACAGACGAAGAATTGCAGCCTCAGACAAAGGAGCACGTTTTCCTTTCAAAGACACTTGGAGTTAACCAGCTTATCATCGCAGTTAACAAGATGGATGCTGTCAAATATGACCAGGGCAAATTCAACAAGATGAAGGACATGATATCAAACCTCATCAAATCTGTTGGATACAAACCAGACCAAGTTCCATTCATCCCAGTAGCAGCATTGCTTGGGGAGAACATTGCAAAGAAATCTGCTAACATGCCATGGTACACTGGAGGCACACTGCTTGAGACAATGGACAAGCTAACTCCACCAGAAAAACCAACACAACTTCCATTAAGGCTTCCAATCCAGGATGTATATAACATCACAGGTATTGGAGTTGTTCCAGTTGGAAGAGTAGAGACTGGAGTCATGAAAATAGGAGACAAGGTTGTTATTGTTCCAGGAAGAGAAGGAAAAGGAGTATCTGGAGAAGTTAAGACAATCGAGATGCACCATGAGCAGCTTCAGAAAGCAGAGCCTGGGGACAACGTTGGATTCAACGTAAGAGGCATTGGAAAGAAAGACATTGCAAGAGGCGATGTACTTGGCCATGCAGACAATGTTCCGACAGTAGCTTCAGAGTTCACAGCTCAGCTTGTTGTATTGAACCATCCAACCGTTATAACTGTAGGATATACACCAGTATTCCATATCCACACAGCACAGGTTGCATGCCAGATAGTGTCAATTGAGAAAAAGCTTAACCCAGCAACTGGAGCAGTACTTGCTGAGCACCCAGACTTTATCAAGAATGGAGATGCAGCAATAGTCAAGATCAAGCCTATGCAGCCATTATGCATCGAGAAGCAGAAGGACATAGCTGAAATGTCCAGGTTCGCTATAAGGGACTCTGGTACAACAGTTGCAGCAGGCATGTGCATTGACTTAGTCAAGAAGCAACTTTAATTTTTTATTTTACTTTTTTATATGGGCTTTGTTCCGGTCATGGTGAACCGAGTCTTATCATGAGGCAGGTAAATGGTACAGAAAGCAAGAATCAAACTAGCAAGCATTGACATAAACAAGGTCAATGAGGTAAGCTCTGCAATAAAGGATATTGCAGACAAGATTGGCGTAGATATGCGCGGCCCTATACCGTTGCCTACCAAGAAGCTCAAGGTCACCACAAGGAGAGGCCCTGATGGAAGAGGAACTTCTACTTGGGAAAGATATGAAATGAGAGTTCATAAGAGGCTTATTGATTTGGGCCTGAATGAGCGCGCCTTAAGGCTTGTTATGAGGGTTCCTATCCCTGAAGGCCTTAATATTGAGATAGAGATGATTGAGTAAATTCTTTGATTATTATCTGTTCTTGGATTCGTATTGGTTCTATATTGGCCTAATTGGTTACTACTCTGGAGGGATAAATAAATAGAAAGATTTATATAGGGAAACAGCTTTCTACGTAGTATAATCAATAATATGTTGGGGGTATCAATTAAAATGAATAAAAACGATTACATTGCACTTGTTCTTGCGGCTGTAACTGCAGCAGGATGTGGCAACAAGAAAGAGGCTGCGAGTAATGTTATCTATAAAGGGGAAATAAGCGGTTCTCAGGTCACTTATGAAGTCAATGATAATGCACATAAGCTTACAATGGCTAGGGATGGTTTAACATGGATTATACAAGACGATGGAGACAGGTTCCCGGATATTGCTATAAGAATCCAGGGAAGCTCCAGAACAGTATTTGATAATGACACAGGAGCTCCTGTGCCTAAAGAGGCTAAGGATCTCTACAGAAACACAGTTACTGCTATAGAAGACAAGATTAATCAAGAGCTTAAAGAACTTGGCAAAGTGCCTGTTCAGCCAGTACAGGCTGCACCTGCACAGCCAGCTGTTCCAGCTCCGGCACTAGTGCCTAATCCAGCTCCAACACCAGCTGACCCAGCTGTGCCAACTGGAGGAGCAAGTTCAGCAGATTATGCGAGGTTCCATTATAGGAACTGCTGATTTGTTTCTTATTTATTTATCTTAGCAGAATAAGGAAATAACACATGATATTACCAAAGGATTTAAAAACTTCAGAGATTTATACTCAATTAATAACTTATAAGGAGGTGAAAAGATGAAAGGAACAGTAAAATTCTTCAATGTATCCAAAGGATTTGGATTTATTGCAGGTGAAGATGGCAAAGAGTACTTTGTACACAAAACAGCACTTGGAGAAGGTGTAGCATTAAATGATAATGATTCAGTTGAGTTTGATGTTGAACAGGGTGACAGAGGCCCGAAAGCAGTTAATGTTAAGAAGGAGTAATCAGATTTCTTTAACACGTTAATTACCAGGATCTTTTTTGTTTTTTAAGTTTATTCTAATACAAGACTAGTTGGACTTCTTAACAAATCGTTGGTACAAAAAAAGTTATTGCTTCTAGGTGAATCCCTATTGTTTATTGTGACAACATTTAAATATGAACTTAGGATTTCTTGTGCTTGATGCCGCGGTGGCGCAACCTGGTACCGCGCAAGACTGGAAATCTTGTTTCCGCAAGGATATCCCAGTTCAAATCTGGGCCGCGGCGTAGGAATATAATGGAGTAAAACCGCCATATCTAATATGGAAAGGGTTGCTCCGTATTATTCCATTTAAATATCAGCTATTTCTTACACAATAAAAAAAATGGAACAAAGACTTAACATATATCCCAATAGGGAAAAAACATTTGAAAGGGAGTTGAAGCTCCTGGAAAAAGGAGATACAAGCCCAAGGAACAAGGAACTTATCACTAAGTTCCACAATTATTTGTTTTCTACAGGCTCTGGGACATTAAGGGTGGCAAAGCTTTCAAGCCAACTAAGACGCCTGTGTGCAAAATTAAG
>CAYUUH010000092.1:0-4913 GCA_964447855.1 uncultured Methanosarcinales archaeon
GAGCCGCAAATCGAGCCATTTCCAAGATTGGAACTAAGCGAAGAATCATCTTGAAACTCTTTGATTTCTGCCTCGGGTCTGAGAGGATTGTTCCTGTAGGAAGGCCGTAAATGAATATGATTGATGACATGAGGATATGCATTGCGATAATCTTTGATGAGAGGTAGAAGATTACAGCAAAAGCCGCGTATATTATATAGTACTTTTTATTTGATTCCTGTATTCCAGTCTTCTTTGCTTTTATTTTTAACCCATAGCATAATGAAAACATCCCTACGAACAGGATTCCGGATATTATCGTTTCTACAACCATCTTGTTGGATATAAAATAGTAAAAAAGGAGGATAAATATCCCGATGCAGCATACTTTCTGGACTATCTCAAAATATTTTCTTCCTGGCTTGAGCTCTTCTTCTGTTGCGAAGGCTAAGAGCATACCTGCTATCAGCCCAAGATATGACGCTAATGCTGTCAAAGAATAATTTAAGAGAGACATCTTTATTCCAGCTTCTTTACCCTTTTTCTGTGCCTTTCTTCAGCGCTTGCTTCTGTCTCTAAGAAAATCTTCGTTATCTTCTTTGCCATTTCTGAGCTTATTATCCTTGAGCCCATGCACAATACATTTGCATCATTGTGCTCCCTTGCTGCCTTTGCTGTCTGCTCGTTGTGGCACAATGCAGCCCTGATTCCCTTTACCTTGTTTGCAGCAATTGACATTCCGATGCCTGTGCCGCAGATAAGGATTCCCTTTACCTTTTCTTTTGCCACTTTGTTTGCTGCTTTTTTTGCATAATCAGGATAGTCAACTGACTCTTCTGAGTCTGTTCCTAAATCTTCAGGTTCGTGGCCCAAACTCTTTAGATATTGCTTTAGTTCTTCCTTTAACTTGTATCCTGCATGGTCAGATGCTATTATTATTTTCATTTGAATCATTTCTCCTTTACTCTGTTTAAATATCTTTTTATAACCCAAACAGCTCTAAGTCTTTCTTGAAGGCCGGCACTCCTTCATAATCGTCTGCTTCGTCTTTTGTTATCCATCCAAAATCAACGTTTTCATGGCAGAGCTTTACTTTGTCTGAATCTGTTTCGCACAGGAACACAGCAACGACCCATCTCTTCTGCTTTTCTTTATCTTCAACTGTAAGTATCTTCGGGCCTTGTTTAATCCTTGCTGTTAATCCTGTTTCTTCCTTTATCTCTCTTAAGACAGATTCTTCAGCCGGCTCAAACTCTTTTACAAATCCAGAGCAGAAGCTCCACTTGTTGGGATAATTATAATCATCTGGTGCTTTTTTTAGGATTAACACTCTTCCTTTATTAATAATAAGCCCGGTTACAACAAAATGGGTTTTCATTTTTTAAATTCAGAATGGCCCCACTGGATTATCAGGTCAGCCTTTACATTAGGCACATCGCATGCACCAAAGCAAGAGCCAGCATAGATTAAGATGTTTGCTCCTGTTTTCTCCTCAAGATAATCTGATACCTTGTTTGCCTGCGGCTTTAGCCCGTCAGGAAGCTGTATGCATACTGTCTTTGCATTTGCTTTCTTGATTTCATCCACTGCCCTGTCCAATTCTAGGTCATATCTCATTTTGTTTGCTAATATTTATTTCTTTAAAAGCTTAACCGTACTGGAACTGTGCTATTCTCAGCTCGTATATCGCTTCCTTTAATTCTCCATCGCAGTTTTCAATCCCGCCTAAGATTCCGTTGATTAGCTCCTCGTTGAAGTTTCCTTGCTGGTAGGGGCAGGACATGGTTCTTCCTTCGAGGAAAGCCACAACATCTTCCGGCTCGCTTTGCGAGAACTCATCTATTTTTTTCTTCAGAACACAGTCTCTTGTATAATACTTTATTGTTGAGCCTTGCATATCTTCGAGTAATGTGGCTTTTCCACAATCACCTACTGAGCTTATGAAGCACTGCTTATCGTAACCGCAGTCAACTGCTTCAGCAGTTATAGCAGCTTCTTCAACCTCTTCCATACTCCTTGGTTCAAATGTTATCACTGAGCTTAAGACCCATATTATCCCTGCGATTAAAACAATCGACAGCGCTGTAACCCAGACATATTTTGGCACCATATACATCTTGAGCATAACCCTTTCTTTTATGGAACTTATCTTTTCTCTTATTCCTGCCATTTTAAGCCCCCAGTTCGTACTGAACTATACTTATCTCGTTTAATACCATCTTTAAGTCTCCTGAACAAACAGGAGTGCTTGTTATTATAGACTCCACTAATAGCGGATTGAATGCCTGCTCGCTGTATGGGCACTTCATTGATTTGCCCTGGAATAAAAGTTTGACTTGCTCCGGCTCTGTTTCTGCAATCTTTTCCATCTCCTTTGTCAAAACGCAGTTGTTTGTGCTGTACATAACTATTGTTCCTGCAAGGTTTTCCCTAACGACTGCACTCTCACACTTGTTTGCCTGCTGTATAAAGCACTGCTTGTCATATCCGCAGTCTGTGCTTACTTCAAGTAAGGTCAGCGAGCCGTAGATTATAGCTACCGCTAGGAAGAGTGCACCTGTCATCAAGAATACCTTTTTGTACGGAATCTCAGATATATCCCTTATATCTGTTGTTGGGATTGCTTCCTGATTAATCTCTTCTTCTGCTTTTCTTACGTCTTCTTTTGGGACTCCTGTTTTTATCAGGTATTTTACAAGGTCTTTCTGCTTGTATCCCTCCTCTATATTCTCTTTTAGGTATTTTTTGATTTCTTTTATTGTTGCCATTTTAATTACCTTTTAGCTTATACAGCATACCTGCCTGTCCGAGCAGTCACATGAGTAGTATATTCTTCCTGTGCTACATCTGTCAACGCATGTTCCAGGAGGCTCGCATTCAATCGTTGTGAACCTCAACCTGTCTGGGTCGATTATTCCTGCGTCTATCTGGTCGATTGCTGACTGCTTCTTTTCTTCTTTTGCGTCTGAAGATTCTACATGGTTCTTTGCAACTTCCATCTTTAGTTCTTTTACAGTTATCTTTCCTGATTCAATCCTCGTTTCCAAATCGGGAGTAATATATCTGACATCTATGAGACCATTTCTTAGACCATGTATAATCTCTTCTTTATCTTTAAGAGGTAATACGCTCATGGTTACCTTTTCTTCAAGATTTGCTACAATCTCTTGGTATTCTTGCTGTTCTGCAATTATAATCTCCTTGATGCTGTCGCAATTTACGCCTCCTGAAGTGTAGCACTTCTCTTGGAATATTCCAGCCATCAACGGACTCATCATGAAAACTCCAGGACTTACACCAGGACCGAACCTTGTTTTCTGCTCTTCTAGTTCCCCTTCAAGCTCTCTAGGCTCTGGAGGAGGAACTTTTGATGTCAGCCTTACTTCTCTAAGGATACTTCTTGCATATTCATTATTTGCTAATAGTTCTTGGCTGTCTTGCGATGCTACAAACTGATTATCAATCTGCGCAGCTCCAAAGTCGATTAAGTGGATGATTACCTTTCCGTTCTCATCTCTCTTTACAGTTCCATCATCGTTCATTTCAACTATGGTATTGCCTAATCCCCAGTCCATCACATAAACTCCATTTCTCTGTAACAAATCTTTTGCTCCTTCCCTTGCATCTAAGATTTCTTCTCTTTCTGCTCTTGTCAGCCTTCCTTCATTCAGCAATATGTCTAAGGCTATTCCTTCAAAGAATGTTTCGTAGAAGGCCTGCCTCCCTGATTCTGTTGTCGTTTCTGATACTAATTCAGGGAATAGTTTTCCAGCTTGTTCTGGTATTCTTTCTTTCATCGCTTTTAGAACTTTAATCTCATTATCTATTGCATCATTAGGATTCATAGCTTCTAAATCTGCTGGAGGGAGTTCATTGTCCGCTTTTGCTATCTTTAGAGCCCTTAGTTTTCCTTCTAGTAAAGCTTCAAAGACTCTTGCATAAGTTCCTTCGCCTACTTTGTCTCCTATGACTGCAGTTAGGCCAGCAAGTATCTCTGTCCTTGCCTGTGCTTCTGATTTTGGAGCTGCTGGAATTGCTTGTGCAACTTCTTCTTCAGCAACCATCTTCTCTGCTTCTGCAATTAGTTCGGCAGTGAACTGGTCTAAAGTAACCTCTTTTCCGTTTCTGTAATAATGGAGATTATCTGCATCATCTATTTCTGCTGTGATTCCAAGCCTTGGGAGGGCTGTGATGTATGTGTCAATATCGATATCAATCTTCTTAGCATGTGGCTGCAGTTTCTCTCTCATAGCTACAGAGACTCTTGTAATTTCTATTTGCTTTGCCGCTTCTGGCGTTACTTGTGCAGCTTCTGTTATACCTAAGATTATAGCTGGATTATAATTAGTTCTATGAAGCTCGCTTACAGGTGATGTTGAGTAAGTCGCTTCGTCTGGAGCTGTTGCAATCTGGAAGTGCAGGTGTGATGGCCATCCACCATTTTCCACTGTGAACGATTCTCCTACAACCCCAATTTGCTGCCCTTTTACCAGCTTGTCTCCAACTTTCGGCATGCCTTTGTCGTATTTCATGTGGCCGTAGGTGATATAGACATTTTCTCCGTTTGCTAGTGTATGCTTCACAACAATATAGTTGCCATAGCCTCTGCTTCCATCATACACTTTTGTCCTTCCCCTTAGCCTCTGCCACCATGAAGGCCTTGCATGTTCTGAGACAACAACTTCTCCATCGCTGAAAGACCTTATAGGAGTTCCCTGCTCAGCCATTATATCGATTCCGTTATGCAGACCTATATCCTCGCCATTATATTTTCTTCTTTCTTCATGGCTGAGTATAAACCCTTCTTTTATCATGTTAGCCAGCTTCTCGTTGCCTTCCAATGTCCTGAAATCTGTTGTGCCGAGCTCTGCAATTATATCAGAGAACTTTCTTAGTGGCAGCTGGTCCATTCCGGCTATTGGCGCGACGTAGTT
>CAYUUH010000093.1:0-4901 GCA_964447855.1 uncultured Methanosarcinales archaeon
CCTGGATGGAAAGCTGCCTGTTAACCCGTCAGGCGGCCTAAAGGCAAAAGGCCATCCTGTGTCTGCAACAGGCCTTGCCCAGATTTATGAGCTAGTAAAACAGCTTAGGGGCCAGGCAGGAGACAGGCAGGTAAGCAATGCAAGAACTGCTCTCGCTCAGAACATAGGCGGTGCAGGAGGCACAATAGTGTGCCATATTTTGAAGAAGATAGGAGGATGAAAAAATGTCACTTAAAGGAAAAAACGCTTTGATAACAGGCTCTGCAAGAGGTCTGGGTAAGTCTATGGCCCTGGTATTGGCAAAAGAAGGATGTAATATTATCGTGAATGATATAGAGCCTATGAAAGAAGAGGCCCTAAAAACAGTTAAGGAGCTTAAGAATATGGGTGTTGAGTCTGATTTTGTATCTGCAGATGTCTCAAATTTTGAGAGCTGCAAGAAGATGGCAGAAGAGATTAAGGGTAAGTTTGAGAAAGTTGACATACTAGTCAATAATGCAGGCATAACTAAGGACAGGACTCTTGCAAAGATGGCTCCTGAAGAATGGTATCCAGTCATAAATGTAAATCTTAACTCTTTGTTCAACGTAACTAAGAATGTTCTTGAGATAATGCCTGACGGAAGCCGCGTTATAAATATCAGCTCTGTATCAGGAATCTCGGGAAACTTTGGGCAGACAAATTACTCCTCGACAAAAGCAGGAGTTATAGGTTTCACAAAATCCCTTGCAAAAGAGCTTGGAAAAAGAAAGATAACAGTTAACGCTGTTGCGCCAGGGTTCATAAAGTCAGCAATGACTGATAAGATTCCTATGGAGATGCTTGCAAGCATCCTTCAGCTTATTCCCCTTAGGGAAATCGGCCAGCCAGAGGATGTTGCAAATGCTGTCAAGTTCCTAGCCTCAGATGATGCAAGATACATTTCAGGAACTGTGGTAAAGGTTGACGGAGGAATCAGCTTCTAGGCCTATTTATTTTTATTTTACATATTCTAGCTATGGCTCTTGATTATTCGTCTGGATTAGTGACAAAAAAACCTAGAAAAGTTTTTAATAAACTGTTTATTACCACTATCCAGTTGGGGGTATAGATGAGAAGGTCAATATTATCAAATAGTATATTCTTTCTTCTAGCTGGAATAATAGTATTAAATGTAGTTCAAAGTGCGCATGCCTTTGAAGACTATTTTGAGGGAGATTTTGTTGAAGGAGAAGAGCTTACCAAAAGCCTTGGAGTGCTTGATACCCTAAAATTCACATATTATGGAGATAATTACAGTACAAGGGTCCTTGGAGTAATGACCAATAAATGTACCCTAAGGATAGAAAAGATAGGCTTTGATGTAGATATGGGCGAAACAAAGTCTTTCAATATAGATGAAGAGCCTGACATGGATTTCTTCGTTACATTGCTGCTTATTGATGGAAAGACTGCAAAGTTCAGGTTCGAGCTCAATGAGAAGCCTGAAGTGGAAGACGAACCAGACGAGGAAGATGATACACCAGTAGAAACAAACACTACTTCAAACCAGAACTCGCAAACAGCCTCTACTACAACCACTGCATCAAATAATGGAACGAACTCCCTGTTGGCAAGGTACAATATGACTAACAGGCCTACTGGGACAAGGACTGTCGGAGCTGCTTCCCGCGAAGAAGAAGGGAACGAAAGTAAGCTACTCTCTATAACTGGCGCAGAGACAATAAAGATAAGCCTTAATCTTACACTAACTCCAAAAAGCGCCCTTTTTGCACTCATCACAGTGGCTATTATCGGAGGAGTATTGATAACTAACAAAGCACTTGAAACGCTCATAGATGAAGATAGTGGGAAACAGTCAAAAACAAGCGTCGCTTACATCAAGTTTAAGAAAGCTGTAAAAAAGCGTGCAAAGCAAATGTTTAAAAGGTTCAGGATTAAGCTTGGTGCATTGATAGCAGGAAACGATTTTGAAGCAAATGAACGAAACCCTAGCAACGATAAAAAACAGAAGAAGTATAAGGAAATTTAAGTTAAAAGAAGTTTCAAAGAAAGATATTCTTGAGATTATTGAAGCAGGAAGGTATGCTCCAAGCTCACATAATTCGCAGCCTTGGAGATTTGTGGTTGTAAGCAACAAAAAAGAGGTTGAACGGCTTGCTGACAGTATAAAGGGCTGGTTTAGGAAGATAATGGTTCTTGGCAGTTTTGTGGGGTTCTTCAATAAAAGGATAAGAGGGGCTCTTAAAATTGTAAAAAAGAGGGCTTATTCTGAATCTGACTTGTTTTTCTATGATGCTCCTCTGGTGATATTGGTTTGTGCAAGAAGAGGAACATTCTTCTTTAAGGACTGCAGCTGCGCTGCCCAGAATATGATGCTTGCTGCCCGCTCATTAGGCATAGGCTCATGCTGGATTGGATTTGCAGATATAGCATTCCATGAGAGTAAATCCTTGAGGAAACAGGTTGGCGTTCCGAAAGGCACTCACGTTGTAGCAACACTCATATTTGGTTATCCTGATAAGTTTCCTGAATCTGCTCTGCCAAGAAAAGATGAAGCTGATATAGTCAACTATATTTCTTAGAACCTGATAGATAAACTTTATAAATTATCATCTAATTCTTACACGCTGGGGTATAACTATGGATTTTAGTTTTAACAAGCAGCAGTTGATGATTAAGAAGGTTGTAACTGAGTTTGCTGAAAAAGAGATAAAGCCGTACGCAGCTGAGATAGACAGTGAACCAAGATTCCCAAAGGACATAATAGACAGAATGGCCAAAATGGGGATTATGGGCATGTCCATCCCTAAGAAATACGGCGGCTCAGAGCTTGATAATGTTTCTCAGACTATCATAATGGAAGAGATAAGCAAGGCATGCGCCTCTACATCTGTAACGATGGGTGCTCATACCTCGCTTTGCTGCTTTCCTCTTGTGAATCACGCTACTGAAGACCAGAAACAAAGGTTCTTGCCGAAGTTAGCTTCTGGAGAGTATCTTGGGGCTTTTGCACTTACAGAACCTGAGGCTGGTTCTGATGCTGTAAACGTGCAGACAACTGCTGTTAAAGACGGCGATGAGTACATAATAAATGGAAGCAAGATATTCATCACAAACGGCGGAAAGGCTGATTTTATCAATATTGTAGCGACAACTGACCCTGGAGCAAAGCACAAGGGCCTTGCAGTATTTGCTATAGAGACAAAAGGCCAGAAGGGCTTTTCAGTTGGTAAAAAAGAAGACAAGCTTGGCCTAAGGGGCTCTAATACTTCTGAAATCATATTTGAAGATATGAGGCTTCCAAAAGAGAATCTTATTGGGGGCAAAGAAGGCGATGGATTCAAGATTTCTATGGGTGTTTTCAACTCAGGAAGAATCGGGATTGGTATCCAGGGAGTAGGAATTGCCCAGGCTGCATTTGATGAGTGCCTAAAATATATCCAGGAGCGCGAGCAGTTCGGAAGAAAGATTTCAAAGTTCCAGGCAATACAATTCATGATGTCAGAGATGGCTACAAAAATAGATGCAGCAAGACTTCTTTGTTATAGGGCTGCTTACATAAAAGACCAAAAGCAGAATTATATCCAGGCAGCTGCAATGGCCAAGTATTATGGCAGCGATGTTGCTATGGAAGTGACAAGGCAGGCCATCCAGATTCATGGCGGTTATGGTTTCATAAAGGATTATCCTCTTGAAAGGTTCTACCGTGATGCAAAGATTACTGAAATCTATGAGGGAACAACAGAGATCCAGAAGCTTGTGATAGCCAACCAATTGCTAGGGAAGGGATTCTAATGAATATTATAGTATGTGTAAAACAAGTTCCTGACACGACAGAAATCAAGATAGACCCTGTAAAGGGAACTCTGATAAGGGAAGGCGTTCCTAGCATAATGAACCATGATGACAAGCATGCGCTTGAAGCAGCTTTAAAGATAAAGAAAGGCGGAAAGGTCACTGTTCTAAGTATGGGTCCGCCGCAGGCTGAAGAAGTGTTGCGCGAGGCTCTTGCAATGGGAGCTGATGAGGCTGTTCTTTTGTGCGACTTTAAGTTTGCAGGCTCAGATACGTGGGCAACGGCAAATGCTATTTCTGCAGCGATAAAGAAAGTAGGCAATTATGATATTATAATGTGCGGAAGGCAGGCAATTGACGGAGACACGGCCCAGGTTGGGCCTCAGATAGCAGAGCAGCTTAATCTTCCTCAGGTTACTTATGTAAGGAAGATAGACGTTGATGGAAAAAAGGTAAAAGTTGAGAGGGTTCTTGAAGACGGCTATGAGATTGTTGAGGCAAATTTCCCAGTTCTCCTTACATTTGTTAAGGGAGGAAACGAGCCTATCTATCCAAGCTTAGTTGGAATACAGAAAGCCTATGAGCAGGACATCAAAAAGTGGACTGCAGCTGATATTGGCGTTGACGAGACAAGAACCGGCCTTAAATCAAGCCCTACAAGCGTTTTCAAATCATTCACTCCGCAGCCAAAGGGCGGCGGGACAATAATGGAAGGCTCCTTAAGTGAAGTGTCAAAGAAGCTTGCAAATATCCTAAAAGAAAAAGAGATTGTACAGGAGTTTTAAATGAAGAAGATAATGATTGTAGAAGAAAAGTGCAATGGCTGCGGCCAGTGCCTGCAGGTCTGCTCATGGAATGCAGTCTACCTGGATAGCGGAGTTGCAAAGCTAGGGGATTCTTGCGATAATTGTGATAACTGCATGGAAGTATGCCCTCAGAAAGCAATAGAAAAGATTGGAGAGAAAAAAGACCAAGGCGGAAAAAAAGAGATAAAGCAGGGAGAAGAGGTATGGGTATTTGCAGAGCAGAGGAACAACAAGATTGTTAGGGTTGCCTTTGAGCTTCTTGGAAAAGCAAGAGAGCTGGCAGATATTCTGTCTGTAAAGGTCGGAGCTATCCTTCTA
>CAYUUH010000094.1:0-4879 GCA_964447855.1 uncultured Methanosarcinales archaeon
TCTTCCCTGCTCCAAAGACCCATAACAGCCTCAGCTGCCCGATCAAGCGGGAAAGCCTGCAATGTTCCTAAGTCCCTAGGAGCCCTCTCAATCTCAGTTCCTTCTCTGCTCTTAAGAAGAATTCCATATGCAAAAGGCACTAAAGTTTTTCTCGCCATCAGAATAAGGAATAAAGAGGGATATTTAAATTTTCCTATCGTTGAGTGATGAAAAACTGAACATAACCTTTAAATCGTAGACAGCACTTCATTTCATCCATACGGCTGTGATCTAGCGGTAAGATTCGAGCTTCCCAAGCTTGCTACCCGGGTTCGAAAATGTGGCCCACAGTCCTCGAAAGAAGACCCAAGCCCGGAGTGACGTTGTCATTCCAAACAGTTCGAAAGTCCCGGCAGCCGTACTTATTTTAAATCAGTTAGCCAGAAACTATTTAAACTCGATATTCTTCGTATTCTACTATGGTTTGGAAGTCACCGAGTGAAGTAAGCAGAAGGTCGATACACTTCTTAATCTTAGTATTCCTTATAATGTACGAAATAATCAACAGGGCAGTTGACCAGAAGGTTGCAATGCTGACCCTGGTAGGAGTGCTTCTTTTTTTCTTCATACTTGAATACTTAAGAGTTGAAAACGATATAGAGGTTCCAATATATTCAAAGATAATAATCCCGCAGGAAAGAGACAGGTTCTCAAGCGTGATATTTTTCCTTATAGCTACGATAATGTGCCTTGCAATCTTTGATTTTGAGGTAGCATTTGCAGCCCTCCTCATGACCACTTTTGGGGACATGGCTGCCACAATAATAGGAAAGAGATATGGAGTCACTCTTATATTCAGGAACAAGACATTGGTGGGCTCATTGTCAGAACTTGGAATAAACCTTATAATCGGGTTGTGCCTAATCACTAATATCTATATAGTTCTTGCAATGGCATTCACAGCAACAATTGTAGAAATCCTTATCGATGACCTGAATGATAATCTTCTTGGGCCTTTGTTTGCAGGCTTTGTAGGGCAGATTCTCGTAGCAATACTCTAATTACTTGATATCTTCTTCACTTATAGGCTCGACCATCTCAAACATTGCGTTAAGGCCCTTTGACAATGCACTCTTCTCGCATATCTTATCATGAGTATATGGATAGATTATCCACCTTTTGTCTGTGCTTGATGATGGGTTGATAAAGAATACGCTAAGGAACCTGTACTGGACAAGCTTGTCCCAGTTGTTGATAAGCCCTTTAAGGCTAGATTTGTTATTTAGAGTGACTATAACATAATTTGCCTCTTTATTCTGCATCTTTGAAAGAGCATCTGTCAAATCGCCGATTGTTGGAATTGTGAATATGAACTGTTCTTTGTCCTTGAACTTAACATAAACATCAAAGCCGTCTTTCCCTTTTTCAATAGACTCTATACTCTTGGCCATCAAGTCTCTGTTCTTTAAATAAGACGTAACCCAGTCAGCGAGAAATTCCTTGGCTTTGTCTATATTCATCACCTTTTTTATATTGCGGGATTTAACATAATTAATATAAAAAAGTTTCTAATTGAAGAACTAGCTTTCTTTAGCTTGCCACTAGCTTAATCGTTCTCTACTCTTGGAGCAAGTATAAAGCTTAGCATCAGCTTGTCAACTGCAGTATAATCAAGCTTCAATGGGTAATCTTTGTTGAACTGAATCGTGACATTGTCAGCAAGTTTTGAAGCTCCAATCATCTTCTTTAGGTATTCAACGCTGTACTTCGCTTTAATCTTTTCATTGCCTTCAACATTCACCTTAACGCTTTCACTCTCACTAATCTCAATCTTTGCCTGGCTAAGGTCTCCCTCAGCGTTCATGGTGAACTTCCTTGGCTCTGCCTGGAACAATACAGCTTCAGCAACAATGTCTGCATCCTCAACAGCCTCGTTTAAAACTGTTGCTGGAATGTCAATCTTTGCCTGGAACTTAAGCTCAGGCACTTTCTGCTCTTTCTCTTCAAACTCTATGATCGGAAGGTTGAAAGTCCTTACTGATTTGCCCTTTAACTGGACCTTTAGCTTTCCGTCATTAAGCTCAAGGCTTAGCATATCAGTTGGGTTGGCTCTTCTTAGGATCTGCTTAAGCTGGCTCAGGTTTATGGCAAGCTCAGCATCCTCTTTTACCTCATATTCAGTAAAGCAGCTTGAAAGAAGCTTAAAGTCAACCATTGCCACATTGGCAGGGTCCATTGCAACAAGCTCAACAGCATCCTTATTTACCTTAAATCTAGCCTCGTTGACTAAGTCAGAAATTATCGAAATACTCTCTTTTAGATATTTTGGTTCAGCTAAAGCAAGTTTCATATAAACACCCCTGGAAAAAGTATGCGAGTTTTGTTTATATATTTTTGTGTTTTAAATAAGCTTTAGTTTACCACCATCTTTCAGTACATGGATGGTTTTTCCTACTTTGTAGTCTTTCTCTTTTGCAAGGTCAACAAACGCATTTTTCATGGCGTCATTGCCATGCGCAGGAATTATGTTCTTTGGCTGGACAAGGTTAAGCAAATCTCTCAAATCCTCTCTCGCAGCATGTCCGCTTACATGGATATCCTTAAACAGCCTTACGCCAAGCTTCCTTAGCTTATCTTCAATCACTCTTCTGCTCTCTATATTTGTCGGTGATGGAATCACAGTGCATGAGAATATGATATGATCTTCAGGGTATATCCTGAATTGGAACTCCCGGTCAATAATCTTTGAAAGCGTAGCTTTTGGCTCACCCTGGTGGCCTGTAACTACAAGAAGGTATTTCTCTCGGCCATCTTTTTCAATTTTCTTGAGCTTTCTTCTTATCTGCCTTCCAAACTTGACTATCTCGACATCTTTCGAGAAATTAACTATTCCTATATTCTCTCCAGCCTGGACATATTTTGCAAGAGACCTTCCAAGAAACACAATCTTGCGGTTCATCTTCTTGCCAAACTCAACAATAGACTTAAGCCTTGCAAGGTGTGATGAGAACGTTGTTATAATAACTGCTTTGTTCTTCGAGTCAGTCCCAAGCATGACATCCCTTAACATCTCTTTTGCAACATTCTCGCTTGGAGTCTTTACAGGCTTTTCAGCTCTTGTGCAGTCAACTATTGCGCAAAGAACTCCTTCTTTCCCAAGCTCCTTAAGGCGCTTATAATTAGGCTCCTTGCCGATAATAGGATGATTGTCAAACTTAAAGTCATTAGCGTAAAGGATTACCCCATATTTAGTATGAAGAGCCACCATGACTGTCTGGGGAGTTGAGTGAGTCATGTTTATGAACTCAACCTTGATATTTTTTGTGAGGTTAAGGCTTGAATTGACATTCAAGGTTTTAATGGGGTTCTTCAGCTTTATTTTCTCGTCGGTGCTTATAGCCTTGATAACTTCTCTTGTGAACGGGGTGCAGATTATTGGTGCTTTGTAGCTGTTGGCCATAAATATAAGTGCGCCAACATGGTCAAGATGCGCATGTGTAGGGATAATTTCCTTGACAGAACTCTTCCAGTCTTTGATAACAGAATCGTCAGGGATAGCTTCAACCTTTAGCAACTCGTACGCGCTAAGGCTTCTGAGGTCCTCGCTTTCTTCTGTATGCCTTATATAATTCTCCATGTGCAGGCCCATGTCAATAATCACAACCTCTCCATCAATGTTGATGGCAGTCATGTTCTTGCCTACTTCATTATAGCCTCCTACAGCACAGATTTCAATTCCCATGAGAATAACTCGTTAGAATTAGTATATAAATTCTTTGGAAACTTATAATAAATAAATGCGGGGAGGAGGAGGTTACAATCGGCTTAAAATTTCCTTTCTTTGATATATGGTTGTTCTTGGGGGCAAATACCATAACTTCTTCCAAACATCGTATCTTGTCTTATGTCTTGGGTTATGAGTACCAATATCTCAACGACATCTGGATTACTTAGTGCACCATCCATACCATAGTTATAAGCAGAACTCCTTTATATATCTCACACGCACCTGACCAGTGCTATTTTTGACAAGTAGAAGATGAAAATGGTGCGGGGAGGAGGATTTGAACCCCCGTAGGCACTAAGCCAATAGATGGCCCATAGAGCGGATCATCAATCTCTTGTGGAGACCTCATCACTCAATAACTTGAGTTTGGATTTTCTAGCACCCGAATGCCGGAAATCTATCCCGTTTGGCCACTCCGGCATCCCCGCATAGCTAGGACGAAAAACGCTTCGTTATTTATAGTTTGCTATGCACAACATAATACAAAAAGAAATCAACTAAGGCTGTTGAGCTTGTTCTCTATTGCAGACAGCTCAGACTCAAGCTTTTCAAGGTCGCCTTTTGCAGACTTGATTATATCAGAGCCCTTTGCCTGTTTTTTTGGCCTGGAAAGGGGTTTCTCCCCAAGAAGGTCATGCTCATGCAGCTTAATCCTTAAGTTTGCCTGGGGCAGCGCAGTCTTTACCTTGGAAAGGAGCCTGTTAATCTCCCTGACGCTGCTCTTGAGGCTGAGGATAGCTTTCATCTTCTCGTCCCTCAGGGACCTGAACTTCTCAAACATCTGCAATGTTCTGATAGACTCCCTTGCAGTCTCAAGAATATATCTCCTCATCTCAACCGGGTCTTCTATCCCTACAAAATACATATCCTCATCTGGCATTCAATCACCTATACGGTTGGCTGGAACAATGTCCTGTCAATGAATTCAACTTTCTTCTCTATATCTTCAAGCTTGTTATTCCACATCTCAAGCTCTCTGTCTTCTTCGTTTTTCAGTTCGTTTATCTTTCCCAATGCAGCCCTTGCTGCCTCAATCTTGTCTTTTACAATTCCGATTACTTCAAGAACTTCCTTATACTCTCCGATTTTTACAAAAACAGGACTGCCTGCTCT
>CAYUUH010000095.1:0-4867 GCA_964447855.1 uncultured Methanosarcinales archaeon
ACAGCCTACTGTAATGGTATCTGCTGTAGCTGGTGCAGCGTCCACTACCCAACCAGCACCTACAACATCAGTAACTGTTTTAAATGCCCTAACTCCAGTATTAGTGCCAGTAGCCAATGTCAATGTCTCGGAAATAATTTCATCATTATAGTCTGTTCCTCTAATTGTTAAAGTTCCTAACGTATCTGCAACTCCGCCACCAGTAGAAACTGTAGCTGTGACGTTCCTACACAATCCGTCTGATGGTGAAGCTGCTGCTACAGTATATGCTCCTACTTTCATATCAGTTGTAGTAACATATAAGTCTACATCAGCTACTATTGGTGCAGCTGGTGCAAATGTCTTAAAAGTTGTCTTTGTGAAATACTGGTCGATTTTAATAAAACCAGTAATTGGGTCTATATCGAAACGCTTGAATGCATATCTTATTTTATTCTGCATATTCTTATCTCCTATCCACTAAATCCAAATTCTCTTACTCTCATTCTTTGGTTAGGTGGAAACTTTTTTCTATTTTGTTCTGTTTGTGCAGTAGGTCTTGGACCGAATTTCTTATCAAAACTATCTTCCCAATACTTAGCCTTTGTCATGTCATATGCTTCTGTATCCTGTTTTAGATACGCCCTATGTGCTATCCAGTCAACCATATCTTGATGATACTGTGTTGCAATCTCAGGTGAAAGCCCTAGGTTAGCTTCTGTAAATACTAACTTCGGAAGTCTAGAGACTATCATCCATAGGACATCGGCTGCGGATGGAGGAGACACTATTCTTATAGTTCCATTGTCTTCGATAAAAGCCCACGACACATCATTATCTGTTTCCCATGATTCATAGTACCATGTACTATCAATATCAGAATAAGAAACTTTCATTTCTGCATCTAATGCAGAAACAGATTTTTGTGATAATGGATATGTAAGGCTACCAATCTTAGCCCTCAATACCATCAATGTTTTAGGGTGTAACTTGTAAGTGTGCTTGGTAGCATCGATTGGTATCCTAGTTACATTGCGAGTATCTTCTATAACAGCAGATGTGTTACTTTCGTCAACTAATGTTTCAGATACAAGAATCGATGTGTCGGTAACAGAAAGTATCGTAAATGTACTATTGTTTGACGTAGTTCCAGTAACAGTAATTGTGTCATCTTTCTCAAACGTAGCTGCTTCTGAGTATGTGCCAGCAGATAAAAATCCACCAGATGGCTTATTTATCCTCTTTGTAGATGCAACAAAACTTATATTGCTAGAACCTGTGATTGTTATTTCTGATGGATAATTTACTATGCAATGTGTACGTCTAGCTACTTCATCCTGTGCATCATTTAGATATAATACTAAATCAGCATTGGTCCATTTAAAAGGTTGTATCCAATCATCCAACGTATTTCTTGCATAATAAAGAATCTCAGAAGCTTCCATTTACGGTAAAACCTGATATGCAAACCTAGGAACATCTTTATATGTGATTTCCTGGGTTTCCATATTCTGTGACATTTTCGTGATAATTGCATGGTTAAGTACTTCAAGTAAATCTTTAGGTATCTCAACTGGAAAGCCACGCTTAATCTGGTAGAACTTCCCATTAAGCCCAAGCACAACATCTCCCTGGTTTTCATCGCCTTCTTGCTCTGAGATTATAATTCTTACCTTGTCGTCCTTATTCTCCTGTAGAATAGCTTTTGTTTCCTCTACCTCTCTTGGAGTTGCTTCTATCTCTATCACATTTGATTCATTTTTTTCTTTGGACTTCTTTGTCATATATCCTCCATAATAGAAAAATGGGGGGTACTAAGACCCCCCTATAGTTTACCTATATGCTACATAATAAATCTCGTCAGCCGAACCATTAACATCAGAGTCTGTTCCTATAGTAAATCCTGCACCACTCCCAGCTGCATCAGTTCCAGCATATGCCGTAATGCCACCTGTAGTTATCAGTGTTCTTGCAATATATGTAGCTCCAGTCATTTCCTTAAAACCATATCCAGCAGTCATGCCCTGATACCATGTTAACTTTGGATAATTAGTATCAGTATAATTCTGGAGTTCTACTTTTCTAGGTGCAAAGCCACAAATAACATTTATGGCAGCACCAGTACCTACAACCTTCCCAAAAGCCATTCTTTCCTGTACCATATATTAATCCTCCTATTGTCTAATTAGTCTTTGGCTTCTGCAATCGCAATCGCAGCAGTCAATCTAGCTAACCTATCAGTGCCAATCAGAGCTGCACCTGGGTCATCGAAATGGCTAATTAGGGTTTTTATTAAACCCCAATCAGTCGTGCTAATATCCAAGATGTTCTTCAGGTCTTCATTGGTATTCATTGACTCAATCTGAGAACATATAACATCAATGAAATCCTGGTATTCTTTTAAAATTAATTCATAATTAATCATATATATTTCCTCCTATCCTTTCTTTAGATTACAGTGCAGTTACTGCACACTCAAGCCTTGCCATCCAAGCGTCATTGAGTATTACTGCTGTCTGCATAGTTTTCCAACCCATACTACCTCTCTGGCCTAATGGGTCAGACTTAGTAGGAGTAGGATTAATAACAACTGGAGTAATTGCATTCTGACCTTTCAGTGCAACTATTCCATAAGCATCCCTAGCAAAATAAAGTACAGGGTAAATATCTGCTGAAGTACCAGTCGTGGAAACCATTGTAGTACCACTACCTGCCTTAGCTGCTCCTGCATCAGCAAAGGATGTACAAATCCCAGAAGTAAGGTATCTAACGTCCTCTACTGCACCGATTTCAGTATCATACGGGGTAAGCGTCCCATAGTCCTTTACATCGATGAAACCAGGCATATTCCTGATATCGCTCTCAATATCTGTATGTGCAACAGCTATGAATGAAGGAAGCACATTCTCAGTATTAAAGTTAGCAGTAGACCTTACAACATTGGTGATTTTGACTGCGTTCTGGGCCTTAAGTGCCCTTGTGATTGCTCTCTGTTTTGCAAGAGAGATAGGGGTATTAACGGATGCCCTAGCTGTGCTATTTGCATAAAATACGTTTGTACCAGCCTTCAGAACGTTCCACCTTATTGTCTCAACAGTTCTTGCAGCCTGCTCACCAAGGATTATAGTACCTTCCTTGATTATCGGGTCTTCATGTGTATCCGCAACAACATCACTAAGCTCAATCAAAGAACCATACTGTCTAAGAACGGCAGTAATATCCGTGTAAGTAAGCTTAATGCTTGTAGGTGTTACACCCTCAACCAATGGAGTAGTAGCAAGAGGAAGATGCTCATATCTCCTAAATTTAATCGTCATGGTTTTGTTGGTAGGAATTTCCCTAGCCTGACCAAATTTCTCAAAAACCATGTACGGCATGCCACGTTTCAGTAAATCTACAACAACATAACCAGCAGTTCTCTGGCTTATATCTCCGTAACTAATCATAGTATCTGCCATAATTTATCTCCTATTTGACAGCAGCAGCCTCATTAAAGGCATCAGCAAAAGTATCTGCCTTTCCTTTTCCGCCACCTGTCACTGGGGCTTTTTTACCTTTTACGACTTCTAGGCTTTCCAGCCTTTCATCGTTCTTTTTATCGGTGATTACCTTCTTAGCTGGAGCATCTACATCTAAAATTGGTATATTATTAACTTCCTTGTAAACATTCATAAGGTCTATAACTTCGTCTGCATTCCCCTCGTTCATAATAGCTAGATTTGCTTTTCTCTTTGCTGGAGAAAGTGTCTCAACCCAGTCTGCTATGTCTTGTCTAGTAAACGACTTGCCATAGTCTGGATGTACATCTAGTATTGTGCTTAAGTGTATAGCAGCCTTAGTTTCACTATCCTCTTTAAGTAATTTCTCTACAGATTCCTGAGAGACCTTAAAATTCTTAGCAACCTCGTCAATAATATCCTGCTTTAGTTTTCCTAGCTCCTTCTGTCGAAGTTTTGCCTCATTAGTCGATATAAAGGCATAATCCTTTATATACTCTTCTAAATCAGCGTCCAATTCCAAAGCATCAGGCTTGGGCTCAGTTTTTTCCTTCATTACTTCAGCAAGTTTCTCTTCTAATTCCTGTGCCTTTCTAATGGCCTCGTCCTTTTCTTCCTGCTGTGACCTAATCATTCCCTGCAGAGATTTGTATTTCTGCTCTAGGTCTTCAAATGAAGGTTGCTCTTTGCCTTCCTGTGGGATTTTGTCTTTCTCGGCTTGGGCTTGGGCGTCGTCATCGTCATTACTCTTACCATCTACATCGACATCTGTAGTTTTGGTATCGACTACTACGTCTTCCTTGCCTTCCTTTGACTCTTCCTCAAAAGCTTCATTGAAAGTATCTTTCATGTAAATCCTCCTAAAATCAATGGTTACTAGATTTGGGGTTAAAAACCCTTTCTAATATACCAAAACAAGCAAATGCTTAATGCTCTTTTTATATCATACATATATTATAACATACTTCATTATGACTTGTCAAGTATTATTTCTTCTTTTTCGGTGACTTACTTTTAGTCACCTTACTTGCAGTTTTACTTGGCAAACCTTTTGTCTTAGCATTTTCTTTAGCAACTGCTAAATTATGCTCATGCTCAGCTCCCTTTAGTTCCATTGCCAACCTATGTTCCTTCTTCATTTTCATATCTTCATTCACAGGTTTTGTAAGCTGCTCTATAACATCCAAATCTGACTTCTTGTCAGTTGCAATGGCCTTAGATTCCATATGCTTAGCCTTAGATAAGGTGTAAATGTTCTCAGCTTTCATACCTTCCTTAGCTAATTCTAATGATTCAGCATCTTGCATGCTCTGTTTAATCTGTGCTACTTCTTCTTCTGTTCTTAAGAATCTACTTAAATCATCATTTATGAGCATTTTCATCTTTTCTTT
>CAYUUH010000096.1:0-4492 GCA_964447855.1 uncultured Methanosarcinales archaeon
ATCCTATTCCAGCTCCGCCTAAAACTCCAACTAGCAATGCCAGCCCTATGAATGAAGGACCTGCAAGAGCTGCAAGAATATAGCCTGCTCCAAGAAGGATTCCTCCAAGGATTGCTACTTTTCTCGGGCCTGTCTTATCCTGCCACCTTCCTGCAAAGATCATTACCAATGCAAAGGATGCAAGCGCAACTGAGAATATGGCCTGAGTTTGTGTTGTTGTAAAACCGTATGTATCCTTTAAAGGATTCACAAAAACGCTCCATGAATATATTGCTCCAAGGCATAACTGAACTATGAGGGCGCCTAGGACTACCCACCATCTATTTGCTGGTTGTTTCATCTTTATCCTCCTTAGAATATTTAATTAAAATAAAAAAGAAAGGCAAAAGCCTTTCAGGAATTATTTCCTGTCTCTTATAAGGTGCTCAACAACGCTTGGGTCAGCAAGAGTTGTTGTGTTGCCCACATCATCTCCGCCTGCTGCGATGACCTTCAGGATTCTTCTCATAATCTTTCCTGACCTGGTCTTTGGCAAAGCGTCTGTGAACTGGATTTTGTCTGGCTTTGCAATTGCACCTATTTCTTTTCCAACGTGCTTTCTAAGCTCCTCTACAAGAGCGTCGTTTCCTTCAACGCCTTTGTTGAGGGTCACGAAGCAGTACAATGCCTGGCCCTTTATGTCATGCGGGAAAGGAACAACTGCTGCCTCTGCAACCTTCGGATGTGAGACAAGCGCAGACTCTACCTCTGCTGTTCCAATCCTGTGACCGGATACATTGATAACGTCATCAATTCTTCCCATAAGCCAGATATCTCCGTCTTCGTCGATTCTTGCTCCGTCTCCTGCAGCATACATTCCCTTAAATCTGCTCCAGTAGGTGTCAATAAATCTTTGATGGTCTCCATAAACAGTCCTCATCATTCCCGGCCATGGCTTCTTCATAACCAGATAGCCACCTTCATTAAGTTCTGCTTTGCTGCCGTCTTCCCTTAATACAGCAGGCTCAATTCCGAACAATGGTCTTCCTGCGCAGCTTGGTTTCATTGTTATTGCTCCTGGCAATGTTGTGATTAATATTCCTCCTGTCTCTGTCTGCCACCAGGTATCAACAATAGGGCAATTCTTGTTTCCAATGTTGTCATAGTACCACATCCAGGATTCTGGGTTTATTGGCTCGCCGACTGTTCCGAGAAGCTTTAGTGAGCTTATATTGTGCTTCTTGATTGGGTCTGTACCGAACCTTGCAAGAGCCCTGATTGCTGTTGGTGCTGTATAGAATATGTTTACCTTGAACTTCTCTACAATCTGCCAGAACCGGTCATTGTCAGGGTATGTTGGAACTCCTTCAAACATCAAGGAGGTTGCTCCATTGCTCAATGGGCCATACACGATATAGCTGTGGCCTGTGACCCAACCTATGTCTGCTGTGCACCAATAGGTATCTCCATCGTGGTAATCGAAGACATACTTGAATGTCTGGTTAACATATATCAGATAGCCTCCGGTTGTATGAAGCACTCCTTTTGGCTTTCCGGTTGTTCCTGATGTGTACAGGATGAACAATGGGTCTTCTGCATCCATGTGTTCTGCTGGGCAGTCTTCACTCGCATCTGCCATCTCGTCTTCCCAGTAAGTGTCTCTGCCTTCCTTCATGTTGTGGTCAATGTCTGCGCGCTTTGCAACAATTACAGACTCTATGCAGTCACATGCCTCAAGTGCCTCGTCAGCTATTGCTTTTAATGCTATCTTCTTTCCTGCCCTTAAACCTCCATCAGAGGTGATAAGAACCTTGCATGTTGAATCGAGAATTCTGTCTTTTAGGGATTCTGCGCTGAATCCTCCAAACACAACAGAGTGCATTGCTCCTATCCTTGCACATGCAAGAACTGAAACAGCTGCCTCGGGTATCATTGGAAGATATATGCAAACCCTGTCTCCCTTCTTTACGCCTTTGCTCTTTAGGACATTTGCAAACTTGCAAACTTCCTTGTGAAGCTGCTTGTATGTAATTTTTTTAACGTCATTTTCCGGCTCTCCCTGCCAGATTATTGCAACTTGATCTCCTCTTTTTGCGAGGTGCCTGTCTAGGCAGTTATAGGAAACGTTTGTTTTTCCTCCTGCAAACCAGGTAAAGTTCACTTTTTCCTTATCCCATGTAAAAACCGTGTTCCATGGCTTGAACCAGTGCAGTTCCTTGGCTTTTTCTGCCCAGAATCCCTCGGGGTCTTTTATTGATCGTTCATATATTTGCTTGTACTCGGCTTCTGTCTTAACATAAGCTTTTTTGCTAAAGCTTGCTGATGGAACTATCTTCCTATGTTCGTTACTTACAGACTGTATTGTTTTTCCTTCTGTCATTTTGTACTATCACCCTTAATTTTTTATTTTGTTTTCTTGTTCGTGGGTTTAGAAAGGTGTTTTTAAAAGTTGTGCTTCCAGACGATAATTAAGAAAAGGTGGTAATTAAGACACTAGCTATAGTTCAGCTTATACCTAAGGATTGCGCCTATGCCTCCAAGGCCATCAAGCTTCTTTCCTGCATCGTTTTCTGAAGAGATAAGATGTATTTCCCCTTTTGTGGAATCTACGGCCTTCATGATTGTGTCAATCCTTCCATATTTGTTCTCTTCTCTTGACCTAGCTATGAGGCCATCGCTTACTATAAGTATCCTTACTGCACCTGAGCTTGCAGCATTTTCAGTCTCTTCAATTCCGTAAGAGGCCATTCCCTGCTTTGCTATTTCTGTAAAAAGCTCCTCAACAAGGCGCTCTTCTTTTGATGCCCTGGCCTGCTTTAAGGCTTCTCTTGTTTCTGGCCTCTTTAGCACCTCATTTATTGCTGTGCTGTCCACTGAAGAGCATGTTGCGAGGATTATCTTTTTCTTAAGGTCCTGGTCTTTTAGCTCTTTAAGTAGGTCTTCCTTCCAGAAAGCAGGGCTTGCTATGATTATCTGGCTTAATTCGTATTTCTTGTCGTAATCAGAGATTTTATGCAGGACTTCTTCATAAAAGGAGCCAGTTACTCTTTCTTCGACCTCTTTTTTCTGCACGTTACCCTTTAGTTGGGCCAAAATGCTGTATCCATACCGTTTTAGCAGTGCAAGATAGGCTTCTTCCCTATCAAGAACGCATATTAGTATCTTTGCAAACTCCTTTGAAGAGGCTTCCTTTAAGCGGTCAAGCTGGAAAGAAAGCCACTTCTCCTTTTTGATTGTGATTATGGTGCCATCCTCTATATTGAATGAATGGTGGCTTCCATTTGGTACATCTTCCGGGCCTTCTGTGACTATCCCAGAAATTCTTAGTGCTCCTGTGGTCTTGCTGAATTCCACCTTCTCAACAGAGATTGCTATGTAAACTGGCTTTTTGATTATTTTTGCCGAGCGCTCGTCCTTTTCTCCAAGCTTAATCTTCCTTAGGGTCTTTCCACTAACTAAATCGCCCTTATCTACCAAGGAAGTGAGATACCAAAAGTCATCTGGATTTTCCGTCTTGACCTTTACTTCCCCCTTCTTCAAATTGGAGTTTATTATCTTCATTTTATCGAAGCTCTTACTACGTTTTAATTACACCTTAAATCAAAACATTTATATATAAAGTTATTTATTTTCATACTAAGTTTTAGAGGATATTATAAAAAACTAGGTGATTTGCTTGATGAAGAAAGGTCAAGGTGTAAATGCTGCTGTTCTAGTCGCTATAATTGCTGGGCTGATTATATTATATATACTGTTCCTTCCATCTGAAGAAAGGATGGAGCTTCTTGGCGAGAACAAAAGCGACACAAGCAGTAATGGTGTAGACGGAGAGAGCATATTACTATCAGAAAAGCCTGGAAAACTGCAGCACCTTGCTACAGAAGAAGTTGAGCACACAATACCAGCCGTAAATCTATATACTAAGGAAGAGGCTGCTATGCTTAAAGAAATAAGCTCTGTTTATGTGAAGAATGCGTGGTTTGATAAAGAGAGTAGAGAGATTAATTTCTCAATAAAAGACCCCGACAACACAAGAAATGTCATGATATCTTTTGATTCTACAAAACATAAGGGAAGGCTTTTGGTGAAAATTAACGGTTATGAGATATTCAATAATGAGATAAATGTTGTCAATGTCCCTCCAATAGAGATTCCTGATGAGTTCCTGGCTGGAGAAAACGCCCTTACAATAGAGGTTTCTGGAGTTGGCGCAAGATTCTGGAGGACTAATGAGCATATACTTCAGGGATTTAAGATAACTGCTGATGTTACAGACATAAGCACAAGGGAGAGCAGGAATATCTTCCTTGTTTCAGAGTCTGAGAAAGACAATATTGAAGGAGTAAGGCTAAGGTTTACTCCGTTCTGCGACCCTAGGGCTGTAGGTCCTATGGATGTAATAATAAACAACCATAACATATTCTCTGGGGTTCCTGACTGCGACATGCTGAAGGTCATAGAGTTCTCTCCTTTCTATATTGTTGAAGGGGAAAACAAGCTTGTAATGAAAGCT
>CAYUUH010000096.1:4502-4839 GCA_964447855.1 uncultured Methanosarcinales archaeon
GAAAGCTGACAGCGGAGATTACATTATCGACCAGATAAATGTCAAGACTGACTTGACAGAGGCTCCTTCCTATGTATATTATTTTGAGGTATCTGACGAGCAGATGGAGCAAATAGAGGATGAGGAAGCTGATATCAATATCACATTCAGGTTTGTAGATGATATAGAAGAGAAGGAAGCAGACCTCATAATAAACGGCCGCAAGGCAAGGCTGCCGAGGATAACTGACCTGGAATATTCAAAAGACATTGATATGTATGTGCTTTATGGAACCAATTCATTGAATATTGTGCCAGTAACCACTTTTGATGTAGTAGAGATGGAAATTGAGATCGCA
>CAYUUH010000097.1:0-4778 GCA_964447855.1 uncultured Methanosarcinales archaeon
TAATGCCCTTACAACAAGGTCAGTTGTGATAATCTCGCGGAAATTTCCAATGTGGATTGTTCCGGAAGGACTTATACCTGATGCGCAGACATACTTGCCCTTATCTCCTCTTTGGTGCATTACCCTCTCAGCAATCTGGTCTGCCCAGTGCTTTACTTTTTTGTCTTCTTCCATAAGACCCAAAAGAAGAGGCCTGTTTAAATATTTTACTGGTTATTCAGAAATAATCAGGGTCATCAGACCTTACAGTCGTTTCTTTTGGCCTTGATGCAGCCTGAGATTTTTTGTAGCTTTCAATCTTCTCTGATGGACTCTCGATTACTTTTGGCTTTGCATCCGTCCTTGTCTCATTTATCTCGAGGGCTTTTCTCATGTTTATGTTTCCGCAGTTAATGCAGTTAAAATAAGCCCCAAATTTTCCAGAGCGGACCTCAAGATACTCCCCGCAGGCGCACTTTAAACCATCCAGCAATTCTTCCTTATGGTCTGTGCATACAGGAACTCCCTGCGAATTAGAGGTTGTTGCATGCTTGTCGCAAAAAGGACATTTCTCTATCTTGCTTTGTCCGTATCTTTTAGGAATGTACATTTTAGTTTAGCTCTAGAAATTCAGCTTCTTAACACGCTCAACTGCTTCCTTGATATCATTACGATGCCCAAATGCACTGAACCTTATGAATCCCTGGCCGGCAGGCCCAAAGCCTGAGCCTGGAGTTGTAACTACATGAGCTTCTTGGAGTATCTTGTTGAAAATATCCCATGAATCCTTTCCAGGGAAATGGGCCCAGATATAAGGAGAGTTTCCAGTCCAGTAGCTTTCAATTCCTGCTGCATCCAACCCTTCCTTGATTATGCTGGCGTTTTCCATGTAAAATGCAATCATTTCCTTCATTTCCTTGAGGCCCTCATTGTCAAGGGCAGCAATTGCTCCAAGCTGGACTATATTTGAAGCGCCGTTGAATATTGTGGTCATTATCCTATTCCAGTCCCTGTTTATAGATTCTCCGTTCTCATACTTAAGGTCCTTTGGCACAACAGTCCATCCAAGCCTTACTCCTGTAAATCCGATTGGCTTTGAGAATGAATTAATCTCTATTGCAACTTCTTTTGCTCCAGATATCTCAAATATACTCTTTGGCAAATCTTTGTCTTTTATGAACTCAGCATAGGCTGCATCATAAAGGAGTATTGACTTGTTCTTTCTTGCAAAGTCGACAAGCTTTTTTAGCTGCGCTTTTGTCGCAACTGCTCCTGTAGGGTTGTTAGGTGAGCAGAAATAAATCAGGTCTGTCTTTGGAACTTTGCTTAAATCAGGGAAAAAGTCATTTTCAGGTGTGCATTCCATATAGACAATATCCTTGAACTGCCCTCTAGCAGAATCATAAGTTCCTGTAGCTCCAACAATGACGCTTCCATCTACGTAAACCGGATAAGCGGGATCCTGGACAGCAATGCTTGCATCAGCACCAAACATAATCTGCAATCTTCCACAATCGCACTTTGCGCCGTCTGATATAAAAACTTCATCTGCAGAAACAAGCCCATTGTACAGCTTTTCAGCTATCTTTGACCTAAGCTCATTCATTCCCTGCTCTGCACCATAGCCGGAATAGCCTTTCTTTGTTCCAAGGCCTGTAGCAGCTTTCTTAAGCCCTTCAGTAATATGCGAAGTCAATGGTTCTGTAGTGTTGCCTATTCCTAAGCTGATTATCTTTGCATCAGGATTCTTCTCTAAGAATGCATTCTTCCTTCTGGTAATCTCAGGGAAAAGATACCCTGACTGCAGTTTTGCCATATTCTTGTTTCTCTTTACCATGATTATTCAAACTCTTTCAGTTTCTTAAAGTCTAATGTTGCAAAATAATCATCTGATGTTTCTGCGCGCCTAATCTGAACAATGCTTCCATCTTCTCTTAGCAGCAATTCAGCGCTTCTTAGCTTGCCATTATAGTTGAATCCCATCGCATGGCCGTGAGCTCCTGCTTCATGTATAACTATTATGTCACCTACATCAATCTCTGGGAGCATTCGGTCGATTGCAAACTTGTCATTGTTCTCGCACAATGAGCCAGTAACATCATACTTATGGGTTGGCTTTGCACTTTCCTTTCCAAGCACAGTGATATGATGGTATGCTCCGTAAAGCGCAGGCCTCATGAGGTTAGCCATGCACGCATCAAGGCCAACATAATCCTTGTAAGTGTGCTTTATGTGCCTGACTGCGCTCACAAGATAGCCATAAGGCGCAGTTATCACTCTGCCGCATTCTATGAAAATCTTTAATGGTGCTAAATCATTCTTTGCAATCAGGTTATCATAGGCTTTTTTTATCCCCTTCATAATCTTTTCATATGAAACAGGGTTCTGTTCTGGCCTGTAAGGAACCCCTATTCCTCCGCCAAGGTTCACAAATTCAAGCTTTATCCCGAGCTTTTTGTTAATCTCAACAGCAAGCTCGAAAAGCATTATGGCTGTATCTACAAAATAATCCTCATTCAGCTCATTTGAGATGACCATTGTGTGAAGCCCAAATCTCTTCACGCCTTTCTTCTTCATTATCTCATAGCCTTCAAAGAGTTGCTCGCGGGTAAAGCCGTACTTTGCCTCAACCGGATTTCCGATTATCGCATTCCCAGTCTTTCTCTTTCCGGGGTTGTACCTGAAGCAGATTATATCTGGAATGCCTGCAGCATTTTCGAGAGCAGGGATGTGGCTTATATCATCGAGGTTGATTATCGCTCCAAGCGCCTTTGCCTTTACAAACTCTTCAGCTGGAGTGTCGTTTGATGTGAACATGATGTTCTCTCCAACAATCCCAACTTTTTCAGAAAGCATCAGTTCAGGCATTGAAGAGCAATCTGTTCCAAACCCTTCTTCCTTCAGAATCTTTAGTATGAACGGATTTGGAGTGGCCTTTACAGCAAAGTATTCCTTGAAGCCATCAAGCTGGCTAAATGCCCTCTTCAGGTTTCTAGCGTTCTCCCTAATCCCTTTCTCATCATATATATGGAAAGGTGTTTGGTACTTCTTCCTTATCTCCAAAATCTTTGCCTTTGTAAACGGCAGTGTCTTCTTTACCATGTTATTCTCCTTAGCTAATTAGTATATAAAATTAACCTAAAGAAGCTTCATGTCCTGAAGGATTTTTTTCCACTTTGCCTTGTTTTCCTTGGACATTTCGCACATAGGAAGCCTGTACACCTCTTTGCACATCCCTCTCATTGCAAGAGCTGCCTTTATCGGGATTGGGTTTGTCTCTATGAATTCCCCTTCAAAAAAGGCAGCCATCTCATCATTAAGAGACTCTGCTTCTTCCATATTCCCATCAAGTGCAGCATCAACCATCGCAACCATCTTGTCAGGTATCATATTAGATGCAACTGAGACAACACCATTGCCTCCTGCCTTTATCAGGTCAAGGGTTATTCCGTCATCTCCTGACAAGACGCTAAATCCTTCGGGAGCCTTGCTTATGACATCCTTCATCTGCTCTAAATTTCCCGAGGCTTCCTTGACTGCATTGATATTGCTGCAGGCATTTATGAGCCTCACCAGTGTAGTGGTCTCTACATTAACTCCAGTTCTTCCCTTGATATTATATACTACAATGGGTATCTTTACTGAGTCAGCAACAGCCTTAAAGTGCCTGAAAAGCCCTTCCTGTGTAGGCTTGTTATAGTATGGGTTAACAACAAGACATGCATCAGCTCCTGCCTCTTCAGCATGCTTTGTGAGCCTTATTGCTTCAGATGTTGCATTTGAGCCTGTTCCGGCTATAACTGTGCATCTCTTATCAACCCATTCAATGACTTTCTCAATAACTTTGTCGTGCTCTTCGTGGCTTAATGTCGGAGACTCTCCGGTCGTTCCCATGGGCACAATTCCGGCTACATTGTTCTCTATCTGGAACTCAACAAGATTCTTCAACGAATCCCAGTCCACTGAGCCGTCTTGGTTGAATGGCGTGATTATTGCAGTGTAAACTCCCCTAAACATCATATCCCTCCTATTTGATTACCTCAATCATCATGTCATTTATGTCGAAAAACCCTTTCTTGTCATTAATCCATTCAGCAGCCATCAGGGCGCCCAATGCAAAGCCGTTCCTGTTTCGTGCAGTATGCTTCAGCTCTATTGTGTCTGCTGTGCTGTCAAAGCCGACAACATGCGTGCCAGGTATGTCTCCGCCTCTGACACTTGCAAAGTGCAGCTCATTTGGCTGTATGTTCCTGTCGAGCTTGTCAAACACAAGCTTTTCCTTGCGGTCAATGCTATTTATGAGCAGCTCTCCGATAGTCTTTGCTGTTCCTGAAGGGCTGTCTTTCTTCCTGTTATGATGCAGCTCATATGCAAGAACGTCATAATCTGGTAGGTTGTTGAAAATCTTTGCAGCAACACGCACAATCCTGTAAAATACATTAACTCCTATTGAAAAGTTTGATGCGTATACAAATCCAGTCTCAGACTTGCTTATTATCCTCTTTGCCTCTTCGATATGGTCCATCCAGCCGGTCGTTGCCATCACATGGTCTTTTCCGAGCTCTGCAACCTTCCTGATGTTGCTTATTGCAGAGTTTGGCAATGAAAACTCGATGCAGACGTCTACTTCATTAAGAGACTCTTCATTTATCTCCTTGTGGGTTGCGCCTTCCGCAACTGGGTCTATGATAGACTTGACAGTAATTCCTTTCTCCTTGGCAAACTTCTCAACAAGCTTGCCCATTGCTCCGTATCCAATTATTGCGATATTTATCTTAATCACCCCAGCTGTTTCTGTT
>CAYUUH010000098.1:0-4756 GCA_964447855.1 uncultured Methanosarcinales archaeon
TTGAGGTTGCCTACCTCCAGGATTATTACTATCTTATTGTCTTTGCTTAGCCCTAAGTCAATAGGCACCACACTTAATCCAGTTATACCTACGAGGTTTTCTTTCTCTATTGTTGATTTAAGCTCCTGGTCTGAAATAAGCTCATTTAATATTCTGCACCCAAGATACCTGCTTTCATAAAACCTTTCCTGGGTTACAGGAATGTACGCTTTGACATTGTTCGAACCATTGTCTGGGTTTCTGCCGTACCTAAACAGGATTATTATGTTGTTAAGGCCTTTTTTGGCAGACTCTATAGCTGTTTTTGTATCTTCTGTTGACCATGCAGTATAAACTTCCTGAGGGAAAACAGTCTTGGTTCCTGTAAGCTCGCACTGAAGCATCCTAAGGTCTGGCTTTGCCTCTTTCTTTTTAGTTATATCGACAGTTCCTGCATTCTTTGAGAGCCTGAGGCTTACGAATGTCCCTGGCTCAAGGTCAGGCCTATATGTGTAAAAGTTGCTCACAAAAGGAATTGTGTCTGCAAGAGGCTTTTTTCCTGTAATCTCTTTTTCCGGGGTAATGGTCTTGTCAAGCTTCTCGCCTTTTGGCTCTATATATGGGTAGAGAGCCCTAAGAGTTTTTCCTTCAGTCTTGCCTTCAAAGACTCTTGCTATATTATCATTGAACCCAAAGCTGAACCATAATGTTGTTTCAGGGTAGTCAAGCCACATATTTCCTGGAGACATATACACGGCGTCAGTGAGGAGCGCAAGGTCCCTTGCCAGGAAATTCTTCTCAAATGTTGTCTGCTCTGCTACCTTGTCTACATAATCAGTAACATAATAAGTTATAAGTGCCAGCAGCAATAAATCAATCATCCAGAACAATGGCTCTACCAAGAAGCCCTTTCTACCTCTAACACCTCTTTTTCTCCTTAACAACATTGACTTTAAACAGAATTCTGGTATTTAAATTGTTTTTGGTTAGGATAAGCTCAAGTGCACTTTTCCATAGCAACTTTCCTGTCAGAACCAACCACAAAGAGGCAGTTGTGGGTCACTGCCGTATCATCAACAATCTTAGGGTAGATGACATACTCCTGTTTGAAGAAATCAGCGTCAAATGTCCTGCAGGCATTAACCTCATTTCCCTCGCACGTTTCGGCTGTGCAGACGCATATGCAGCTTTTATCTTTTTCTTCCTTACATCCCTTGGCATCAGGCCTTCCTGCGCTGTTTGCAGGGAAAATCTTGATAATATGGTTTTCATCGACATAAATCGGAAGGTCTCTGTCTGAATATATGTTGTTAATCTCTATCCTTATAGCGTCCATAGCCTTTGTCGTGCCTGTCTTTGGAGTAGCAAGCCTGGTTTCATAGTACTTAGTGTACATTGGAATTGCAATTGCAAGAGTGACTGCAGCAAACAGGATAAGCTGGACAAGAGTCCTATACTCCGGCTGTGTACCTTTCTTGTTCATCTTAAACACAAGCACCATTGGAGCACTTGTTCGAGCAGTCTTTCTGTTTTACCCATTCAGAATTCTGGCAAATATAGACTGCATTTTCCCTGCAGGCTGTTTCTCCCTCATTGCAGCCAAACATGCCTTTAATCGCGGTCTCATCTGTCTCTTTTTCCCTTATACTCTTGAAGCCTTTTGCAATATCAGTTATCTGGCCCCTGAATATGCTTATTATCACTACAAGGACGACCAGGGATATAACTGCAATTATAATGGTGTTAAAGGTAAGTTCAGCTCCTCTTTTTGAGTTTATCATCTGGTTTATCTTTGCTGACAGAATATTTAAAAGTTTCGATAGCATCAACAATCAAATATCTTTTATACAACATAAAACTATATAAACCATAAATTAACAGCATTGTCAGGGGGTGTTTAGTAATGATAAAAATTCCTTTTACTGATATTGTAGCAAAAATAAAAGAGGCATCAGGACTTTCTGAAGACGAGATAAACAACAAAATAAAGGAGAAGCTTGACCAGCTTTCAGGCCTTGTAAGCAAAGAGGGCGCAGCACATATAGTTGCAAATGAGCTTGGCATAAAGCTTTTTGAGGCTGTTAGCGGGAAGCTTCAGATAAAGAATATTCTTGCAGGAATGAGGGACGTAGAGACAGCAGGCAAGGTCCAGAGGGTTTTTGGCGTTAATGAGTTTCAAAGAAAGGACGGGGCTCCAGGAAAAGTAGGCTCTTTTGTTGCAGGCGACGAAACAGGCACTATAAGGATAGTTGGCTGGGGAGAGCAGGCTGACAATGTGGGCAAGCTAAGAGAGGGAGACATAATCAAGATAGTTGGCGGCTATGTCAGGGAGAACCAGGGAAGAAAAGAGGTTCACCTTAATGACAGGGCAAGGCTTATAGTAAATCCGCCTGGAATAACTATAGGAGAAATTAAGGCAGAGGCTCAGCAGGAGCAGAGGCAGCCTGCTGTCAGGAAAAATATCAATGAATTAAAAGAGACTGACCAGAATGTTGAGATTCTTGGCACAGTTGTCCAGGCATTTGACCTTAAGTTCTATGAAGTATGCCCTCAGTGCAGCAAGAGAGCAAGGATGCGAGATGGCATGTTCCATTGCGAGCAGCACGGCAACATAAAGCCAGATTATTCTTATGTGATGAATATCTTTGTTGATGACGGAACAGAGAATATAAGAGCTGTTTTCTTCAGAAACCAGCTTGAAAAGCTAATTGGCCTTGATAAGTCACAATTGCTGCAATTTAAAGATGCTCCAGAGGCTTTTGAGAGGATAAAGTCAGAGATGCTTGGAAACCAGGTTAAGCTTGTCGGTCGCGTCACAAAAAACGAGATGTTTAACAGGCTGGAGTTTATGGCTCAGCTTGTCTTCTCAAACCCTGACCCTAAGCCAGAGATTGACAGGCTTAAGGAATCAATGGGCCCTTCTGCAGACACTGATGAAGAGAAGAACATAATCGAAGAAGTAGAAAAGATAAATTAAAATACTACTCTTCTTTCTTTTTATTCTAAAATGAGGTATAAAACACATCTAGCTTTCGGGCTCTTTTGCGGACTGATGTTCCTTCCAGAAGGAACATTTCAAAGGCTGATTTTCCTAGGTATTGTGCTAATAGGCTCTTTGCTTCCTGATGTAGATACTCCTGAGAGCAAGTTCGGCAGCAAGGCAGTACCTTTGTCGCACATATTTAGGTTTATTGCTGGGCACAGAGGAATATTCCATTCAGTTTTTGCAGTGGCGTTGTTTGGCGGATTGATTTGGATTTTTGCAGGCCAGACATATGGCATTGCAATGCTAGTTGGTTATGCGTCTCATTTGCTTATAGATGGATTTACAAAGAACGGGATCAACTATCTCCATCCTATTTCCAACTTTAGGATATCTGGGTTTATAACAACAGGAGATTTTTCTGAGCATCTTTTGCTAATAGGCATAATACTAGCAGACATTTGGAAGATTAAGTTGTTATTCTTTTAGTCACTGGACAACCTCAATTCACTAATTCCTGACTTATGGGAACTCTAAAGCCAAAATATTCATTTCTGACCACTGGACAACCGCACGTGAGGTATATAAACGACTTAGGCCCATATAACCTTAGTTGCCTAAATGGCAGCTACCTCGCTTCCCTGGAGCAGTGGGGTGAGCAACAACACGCAACTCAACCACTGGCTCACAACAGGGGAAGTATGAAACAAAACGCGAAAAGCAAATGAGGTGGGATATATGGAAAAGACAACAAGCTCTGGCAATACTCCAGAGAAGAAGTTCAGCACTGGTGCTATAACAGCAACAGTCTGGCAAAACCAAGGAAAAAGCAAGACAGGAGACCTGACAACATTCAGGACAGTGTCCTTCCAGAGAAGGTATAAGGACAAGGAAGGGAACTGGCAGAGCACAAACACCCTGCGGGCAAACGACCTTCCAAGAGCATCTTTAGTCCTGCAGAAAGCCTACGAGTATCTGGTTCTAAGGGAATTAGAGAATAGTTCTGATTCAGAGCTAGATAGCGCAATAGAAGAAGTTGTTATGTAGATTATGGCAGCTCTTTTTTATTTTTTAAACACAAAAACTATAAAAACAAAGGTGATATAATATGTTAGCAGAAGAGAAAAATATTGAAGAATCTGTTGTTGGGGAATTAGTTGAGGAAGTTGTTGAGCAGGAAGCTCCATTAAAAGAGACTGAGGAGATTGAAGAAACAGAGGTTTCTGATATCGAAGAAATTGAGGAGGAGTCTCACAAGAAAGAGTCAAAGAGAAAATCAAAGAAAAAAATGGACGAAGAAAAGAAAGAATCCAGCTCAAAGGAAAAGGCAATAAGCGACCTGCCAGGAGTAGGCGCAGCTACCGCAGATAAATTAGCTGCAGTAGGATACACTGACCTTATGTCAATAGCAGTTGCAACTCCAGGAGAGCTCATAGATGCAACCGGGATGAACGAGTCAGCTGCAAAGAAGATAATCGCTGCAGCGAGGACATCGCTTGATATGGGATTTGAGTCAGGAGAAGAGATCCTTAAGAGAAGAGAAAGAGTAACAAAGATAAAGACTGGCAATGCGCAGTTTGACCAGCTTCTTGGAGGCGGATTCGAAACAGGCTCTATCATAGAGTGCTTTGGAGAGTTCGGCTCAGGAAAAACACAGATAGGACATCTGCTTGCTGTTAATGTGCAGAAAGAAGATCCTGACGCAGTTGCAGTATATATAGACACAGAAAACACATTCAGGCCTGATAGAATCAAGCAGTTTGCCCAGGGCGCAGGCATAGACCCTGAAAAGGA
>CAYUUH010000099.1:0-582 GCA_964447855.1 uncultured Methanosarcinales archaeon
TTTCAGGCAGAGTGTCTTTGCTTGTGTCCCCAATAATACCCTCAATACCTACTGCTTCCAATCCGAAAGCCTCTGACATTGCTGTTATCTGCGCCCAGACTTCTTTCATTCTCCTTTTGTACCCCGGCTTAGGGTCGACTAAATCATCAAAGACATCTTTTAGCCCTTCAGGCATAAGGTGTGTCTGAGGTATTAAATAGATGAGGGGGAGGTTTCCAGGACTTGCATCTGCAACTTTTCCTATATTTCTGTCTATATATCCTGCTACCTTTCTAGTATCTTCCAGCTCAGGAGGACCAAATCTGCTGTCCAATATCCTTTTGGCGATCCTTATAAGTCCCATACTGCCTTATGAGAGGAACTACTTTATAAATCTTCCTATTGTAACCCCTATTAAGTAGTAACAAACCGAAAGGTTTAAATAGTAGCTATGCTTAGGATTAATAGGGAGCATGTTGTAGCATTAACTACAACTTTAAGATATAATATTCAATACTAGATGTGTTAAACTATGCGTGATCCATTTGACTTCGGGCCGTCAATAAATGACATATTCAGAACTCCGTCTGTCAACGATATTTT
>CAYUUH010000099.1:592-4734 GCA_964447855.1 uncultured Methanosarcinales archaeon
CCAGGGAGAATACAGCCATTAACTGACCATATTTCAGGATTGACTTCTGAAGAGTTCGCAGCTGCAGATGTAAGCGGCGATGAGTCCATGAACATGCAAAATGCAGGCTCTCAACTGGGCTACAGCAGCCAGGATATGAATGCCTTAAGAGAAACAGGCACAGCCCCTGCGAAGCTTGCTGCAAGGTTTAAGCTTAACGAGTTAAGAGGAGGGCCAGGCCCTTTTTCACATCCTGACCATAAGGCACAGCACGAGGAGATTCGCGCTAAGCTGGATCCAATTCTGCCAAAAAGAATGTCTACGCGTGACATCACAGTTTCTTTGAAAGAAGAGGTATCTGCACCAAAGCCAACTATAGACCTTTCAGATGCTATGCCCCTTATTTATCGCTTGATTGATCAAGAGCCGCAGACTAAATTTTCAAAATTTATGGCACTCCTTCAGCCTTCTGACAACCACTCTTATTTATATGAATCAGCAAAATTTTGCATGGATGAGCTGGCAAAAAGGCCCGGATTTAGGAATTATTATCTTGATGCTGACAGAAAGAATCTCAGTTCTTTTGAAGGAAGCAAATATTGCCTATCAGTCGGTTCTGATGTCCCGGATTCATTTACCCTAGTTTATTTTGGTTCCAAGGGGGCCAATGGGCATGAGCTTGTTGCGGCAGCTATTGGGAAAGAAGCCAAGGAGCTAGGAACGAGGGGTAAAAAAATCTGCTGTGCACAGGGAGATGCAATCGATATTGACATAACTGACTATGGGGTAGTCGAGTCTTATTCATGCAGATTTTCGCATAAATGCTGTGCAGACCATCTGCACCTTATTGTTGTCAGTGAGAAGCCCAAAGCTGCACAGACAGAAAGGTTCATCTCTTTGGCTTTTAGTTACGTGAACTCAGGATTCTATGCTAATCTAGGCTCAATCGGGAAAGATTTAACTGCTGCTGTTAAAGACTTATAGCCAATTATATGAGAACTTAAAACGAAGACTAAAGAGTTGAGAGGTTAAAATGCCTGAAGATATAATCAAACAGATACATGATGAACAGTTTGAGGAAGCTCGCATTACTGCATTAAAATTCTTTGACCCTGTTGCAGCAAAGATAGAGCGTGCGGAACGAGTTAAGCTTAGGCATAACTTTAGCAATTACTTTGCTAATCAGCCCAAGGAAGAGCGTGAAAGAATGAGAGAAATTAATAAAAGGCAGGTTGCCGAAATGCACGAATCGATGAGGAAAAAGGCATTGGCTGACCTGGCAGGGATGACAAGAGGTGCAAAGATAAACTGGATGCTTGCAGAAAGGCCTACTCTTTACATATATGTTGAGAAAGGGGTTCCTGATGCCAAGGTTGCTGATTCTGTTGCAGGAATGAAGCGCCTTGTCGTTGATAAATATCAGCTAAATATGGCTGTTGAAGTAGTTCATGGGTCTGATTATATCTCAAGTGTTTTGGGTGAGATATGCAGTACTCCGGGAATAATCACAACAGGGATGACTGGCCAGTTTAGAAGCGTTGCGGAGAGGCTGCTCGAAGACCATATAGCTGATTCAGATATGCCTCATGGAAGCATAGTAATCACGAGCAGAAAGTTTAGCCCCTTTTCATGGGGGATAACCCACTTTGAGCAGAAGCTTGCAGTAGTATCAAGCGCATATAACAATGATATTGGCCCCATATCAGCGCATGAACTTATGCACTATACTGGGCTTGACGGCCAGCAGCATACAAAAGGTTCTGAGTCAGGAACTTCAGGATACAGGAACTGCAATAATCATTGCCTGATGAATTACAGGCCTGCTCCTGATGGGAAATTATGCTCGCCTTGTGAAACAGGGCTAATTGCATATTCGAATGGATTAGACCTTGTTATGAAACAGCATTCGAGAAGCATTCTGAGGGCATAGCAATTGCCTATAATCATCTTCTTATTGAAGGCCTTTGTGCTTCCGTATTCTCCTCTAGGCTTAAACTCATTATACTGGCTCTTGGACTTGCTCACAATCTCGCCTGTTGATGTATGATTTAACTTTTAAATCTTGCCAGAAATTTTAACTACTTGGTTTGATGTAAAACTTAAGATTTAACAGCTGCATTATTTCTTTTTCATCTTTTCTTTTGTGAGCCTGTAATGCCTGTGGTATAACGCCCATCCCACCCAGTTTAAACAGTATCCTAAAAAGTAAGCAAAAATCTTGTTGCCTTTAATCTCTCCGGCATACTTGTAGCAGGCAGCTCCAAAGAGGTACAGGACCACAAGCATAATAGCCAGGTAGCCAATGCCTATAAATTCCCCGTTCATGAATACTATGGACAGGAGAAATCCTATAGGTGCAGAAACAATAATCAGCCACATAGGAACACTTTCTTTGTCTTTTTCCATCATACCACCTCGCAACTGTTTATCCAGCTGCCAAACTCTTTATCTTCTCTTCTTCTTTGGCTTCTTAATAAATATTGCTGTTGTTATTGCTCCTAACCCAAGAAGCAGAGCTAAAAGCCTTGTCAGCCCATTTATGAAAGGTATATTTACCAAGATTATGTATGCAACTCCTCCTGCAAGCATAGGCAGAACCTGGTTTTTGTACGGCTTTTTCAGCCCTTCAAGTATGGCTTTCCCCAAGTATAGTACTGGGAAGACAGCAGAGACTGCCAATGCAAGTATATATACTATAACCAGCAGCATGCCTAAAGGCAGCCCGATTATAGTTATCATGACTATCATGGCTGCTATCGGGGTTAATATCAATGCAAGGAACCCATAAAGCATAGTCATCCATGGCTTCTTCTTTATGGTCTCTGAAAGGTCATTTGCAACATTAGGCATTACTAAGACAAGGATGATGCCAACAAGGATTAGGGATAATCCCCCTAAGAATTTTACCCTGGACCTTTTTACATGCGGAAAATCCCAGTCTTTTCTTAATTCTTCTTTGGTTATTGCCCCTTCAACCTGGTTTTCGTTCAGTGTTATCTTATCTGAGTCATAGTTAAGGTTACCTTTGATTAATGCACCCTCCTTAAACTCGATAGTGTCTGCCTCAATTTCAGCATCTCCCTGGATAACTGAGTCAATTACAACTTCTCCGCCCATAATCAGAACATCCCCATTTATAGGGCCGTTTACATTTAGCTTTCCGCCAATTAAAACAAGCTCGCCATTGACAGGGCCGTTTATATTTATGTTCCCGCCAATAGCCCGCACATCCCCATCTATGGCTCCATTTACATTTATGTTCCCGCCTATTGGCATTATGTCTCCATTGACATTGCCGTTTATGCTCATGTCCCCGCCTATTGTGGTTGCGCTCCCGTTAATCTCACTGTTAAGGGTCATTTCCCCGCCAAGCGCAGTCACATCGCCATCCACCTTGGCATCGACTAAGATTTTTCCTCCTGCAGCAAGAAGATTTTCACTTAAGCCTTCTTTTATTGAGATTTCATCGCCCTCCCTTAGCTCAAGAGCAGAAACAGACATTAACAATAACATCAATACTATGATATATGAGATTATTTTTTTCATAAGTTATCACCTTATACTTATCTTTAGGATTAGGCATATTTAAATGTTTTCCAGGACTTGTCAGGTTTATTCCAGCCAAGATTGTAACTATCTATTAGTAGTAACAAACCGAAAGGTTTATAAAGTAGCTCAACATAGTCATCTCAAGACTAATAATTAAGGTGATAAAACATGACAATAAGAATACAAGAAAATGAAGGCGAGCTGGAAGGCAGAATAGTCACGTTAAGAGATTTTTCTGATACAGCACCAGAGCTCGCATCAGGCTTGAATCTTTTAGGTTTTTATGGGGTACTGGATTTAGGATATATCTCAAAACAGATTCATGATCAAAATGTTAGAATGGCTACTTAACCCAATCAAGAAAAGGAAGGTATTGAGAGCGATAGATGATCTAGCGAACTTATTGGGTATTCCAGAAGAGTTTTTAGATAGAGACCTTGAGATATCAATTCAGAAAAGCAATCCAGACGATCCTAACGTGGCTGGGGCTTATGTCCAGGAAGGGGAGAAACAGTCACTCTTTTTATACACAGCCGGCGGTGGATTTGAATCTACCATGATGCATGAGCTAGGCCATTATTTCTATTTCAACATCGCTGCAAAGGGAGATGCAG
>CAYUUH010000100.1:0-4608 GCA_964447855.1 uncultured Methanosarcinales archaeon
TAGTTCATAGACATTCTTTCTGGAATAATTGCTAGATACATGTATATGTATAGTAACATCTCCAAAAGATGTTTCTGAAATTACTGTCTTTTTCCCTTTCAATATTGCGTCTGACTCAAATCCCATTGTGTTCTTCACCCTTATTGCGATTTCTTCAATGCCTGCTCAATATCTTCTATGATATCATCTACATTCTCAATTCCAACTGAAAGTCTTACTAGATCGGGACTTATGCCTGCTTCTCTTAGCTGTTCTTCACTTAGCTGGCTATGTGTAGTGGATGCTGGATGTATTGCTAGGCTCTTGGCATCTCCAACATTGGCAAGATGAGATATCAGGCTTAAACTATTGATGAACTTCTCACCTGCTTTTCTGTCTCCCTTCACTCCGAATACAACCATACCTCCAAAACCATTCTTTAGGTATCTTTTGGCATTCTCATAAGTAGGGTGGTTCTTCAATCCAGGATATTTTACCCACTCGACCAGGTCATGAGATTCTAAAAACTCTGCAACCTTCAATGCATTGTCGCTGTGCCTTTTCATCCTGAGATGAAGCGTTTCTAAGCCCTGTAAAAATATCCAAGAGTTATCTGGAGAGATACATGCCCCTAAGTTCCTTAATGGGACTAATCTCATCCTCAAGATATAAGCTAACGGAGTCAGGTCTCCAAGGTCATGGGCATATCTGATTCCATGATAACTTTCATCAGGTTCTGTCAAGAGTGGATGTTTCTTGCTTTTTGCCCAATCAAATTTACCTGAATCAACCACTGCACCGCCTATTGCAGTACCATGGCCACCTATCCACTTAGTTAGTGAATAAACCACAATATCGACTCCGTGCTTTATCGGATTCAATAATGCTGGAGTGGTAAATGTGCCGTCTGCGATTAGGGGTATCCCTACCTCATGGGCTATTTTAGATATCGCCTCAAAATCAGGAACATTCAAGTTAGGATTGTCTATGGTCTCTACATATAGTGCTTTGGTATTATCAGTTATCGCTTTCTTAAAACTCTCTGGGTCCTGAGGGTCTGCAAAAGTTACATTTATGCCAAAATCTGGCAAAATGTTGTTAAACTGCGTGAAAGTTCCGCCGTAAAGATTTTTTGAAGCTACTATATGGTCGCCAGATTTTGCAAGGTTTACTATGGAATAGAAGATGGCGGCAGTACCAGAAGCTAATGCAAGCCCTCCAACCCCTCCATCGAGCTCTGCTAAGCGTTTCTCAAGGACATCTGTGGTTGGATTCATCAACCTAGTGTATATATTCCCTAGTTCCTTTAACCCAAAAAGATTGGCTGCATGGGTGGTATTCTTAAATACATAAGAGCTAGTTCTATGTATAGGAACTGCCCTAGATAATGTTGTTGGATCTGGTTCTTGCCCTGCATGCAAAAATTTAGTTTCTATTTTTCTTTCTTGGGTCATATTAATCCACCTCGCGTTATTTAGTTAACAATTGTTAACTTATTTATAAATGCTCTTGACATAAATATTCTGATTGGAATATCCAGCTTAGCTATTATTCCCGTTTCGCTTATACTTCAGGCTCGGTTCTACCTGCAACACGGTAGTATTTGGCTCCACCGATTTGGTTATCCATACCCCACCCCCTATCACAGAACCCTTGCCTATCACAGTTTCTCCGCCAAGGATTGTAGCGCCTGCGTACAAAGTTACATGGTCTTCTATGGTAGGATGTCTTTTTTGGTCTCTCTTCGCCTCTATATTGTTTAGGCTTAATGCTCCTAAAGTAACTCCCTGGTAAATCCTAACCCAATCCCCTATCTTAGTGGTCTCTCCAATGACAACTCCAGTTCCATGGTCAATAAAGAAATGATTACCAATTGTCGCTCCAGGATGGATATCAATCCCAGTTCTACTGTGTGCATACTCATTGATTATCCTTGGAATCAGAGGTACTTCTTGGCTATATAGCCAATGTGCTATCCTATGGGCTGTAATCGCCTGGAATCCTGGATAGATGATTATTTCGTCATGAGACTTTGCAGCGGGGTCTCCTTTGTATGCTGCCTCAGTATCCAGTTCCAAAGACTTTCTTATAGAGGGCAAGCTAGAAAAAAGGCCAGTTGTAATCTGCCTTGTCTTTTGCTCATGGCCTTCAATTCCGCCATACTTAAGGGCTTTCAGAATCTCAGAGTATAGTTGCTCGTAAGTTATATGCGCCAGTTCCCTAGCTCCTGAGCCGTCGTGCTCGCCAAAGTATCCTAAGCCCTTGTACTCCGGAAAAAGAAGAGACTCTATACTGGAGACTATTTCTGCGACGCGCTCTTCCTCGGGCAAGTCCTTCATGGGTGAAGCTGCCATGGCTATCACTTCTTGGATAGCTTTTTCCTTTTCTTCGTTAGGGATATTGCTCATTTTTATTTATCCCTCAAATCGTCGGCCAAGTCGACCAACTCAAGTGTTTTTATGAAATCGTAGTCTTGAATCATATTATCTACCTCCTGATTATTTCGATATAAATCATATTCAAATATCAAAAGAAGTTTGAGACAATGAGTGCTGTATCAGCAACACATGCACATACAGCAAAACCTACAACAATCTGAAGGATTATCAATCTTAGTGTAGCGTTTATTTGCCATAATAGTTTACAATTGTAAACAAATATATAAATCTTTCTGTCTGGATTATTCAGTTCGGAATAATAAGAAGATTTTTAAACTAAAAGTCTGCCTAAACCAATATGCAGCTTCCATGCGATATTTGTATGTGGGGGATAATTCCCATGATTAAGCGAGAGCTAGTCCTCCGGCTTGTTAACATATATAAGATGAAAGGTGCAGAAATTTCTGAAAGGCTAGGTATAACTAAGGGCTCAGTAACGCAATATCTCCAGGGAAAAAGGGCTTCTGACTCAAACAAGCTAAACCAAGTAAATGAGATAAAAGCTAAGCTAGACAGCCTCTCAAAGGATCTTGCCAAGAAGAGTCTCAATGAAAAAGAAATAATCACTAGGTTCTGCTTAATCTGCAAGGTTGCACAAAAGAGGGTAAGCCCTTAGCCGTTTTCTAAGGTTAATACTGCCTGGTTAGAGTCATTAGGCCTAAGTAATAAACTATATAAACCTGCCCAGAACAGCTAATAAGGACGGCCACGCCATGAATAATATATAGTGTGGCAGGGAAATAAAGATTCCCGTATCCTACTATACATTATACATAACTCAAATGCCGGCCAATGGTGATATGTATGGGCACAAAAACTCTGGAAGAATTGAGGAAGTTTGAGAAAGAGCAGGAGCAAAAACTAGAGCATGCAAGGTCTGAGTCCTTAAGTGAGATTGAAAAAGCAAAGAAGAATATAGCCAATAAACTGAAAGAAGAGGCAGAGAAGCTAAAGAAGGAAAAAGAAGAAGCAGTAAAGATCGCAAAGCAGGGAGCAGTAAAAGAGTCAAAAAAGAGTTCTGAAGAGTATCTTAAGAGGATAAATGACCTTGAAGGCAATGCTGCTAAAAATATCAACAAGGCTGTTGATAAGATCTACTCGATAATACTGGAACATGTTTAGACCAGCTAAGATATTTCATGTAACTGCAACATTAAGGGAAGATAAGGTAAGTGCAGTTATAAACGCGCTCCATGAGATTGGAGTGTGTGAGCTAAAGGAGAGCAAGATAGACCTTCCTTCTAAATATTCTTATGAACAGATAAAGAGCCTGGATGAAATCCATACTAGGTTTAATTTTATAAAGGACTCATTGGAAGACTACAAAGAAGTAATCCAGCCAGAAAATAGGATAAAAGAGTTGCTTTCCCCTAAAGTCCCAAAAAGGCACAAAAGTGTTGTTTATTCTGTCGAAGACTTAATATCAGAAGTGAGCCGCAACTTAAAAGAAATAGAGCCTAAAGTTAAGGAAACTCTTGAACGGCTCCAGAAAATAAATGAAACCATCGAGAATCATGAGTTTGCAATATCTAAACTTTCACTGATGCCAGACATAAAGACTGAGGTGTTCAAGACATCGGAAAACCTTAAGTGCTTCCTGGGCCTGATAAACAAATCTTCTGTTGAAAAAATAAAGGCTGCATTAAAGGAAAAAGCTGTTCTTGGACTCCTAGATAAAGATAAGGTGCAGGCTCTTGCTGCAGTGTTTTCTTCAGTAGAAGATTCTGGCGCAGTTGAAAGAGTGCTTCATGATGTAGGATTCCAGGAGATTGAAATCCTAATTGAAGACAAAAAGCCATTTGAGATTACAAGAAAGCTAAGGTCAGAAAAAGACAAGCTTATCAATGAGAAGCATAAGCTTGAGGAGTTCTTAAAGAAGACTCACAAAGCCTACAGCAACAAGCTTGAAACATTAAATGAAGAGCTAACAATAACCAAAGACAAAATAACTGCCTTAGATAAAGTCAAAGCAACAAAGGCACTTTCAGTTATAGAAGCCTGGGTCCCGGAAAAAGACCTCGATAAGTTTCACAAAATAATCAAGGAGTCCTCTAAGGAATATCATCTGGAGATTGAAGAACACGATGATGCCCCTACTTTATTTAACAACCCCAAGCTGGTCAAGCCGTTTGAGGCTATTACTGAACTATACTCTCCCCCAAAGTATAAGGACCTTGATCCCACACCATTG
>CAYUUH010000101.1:0-4598 GCA_964447855.1 uncultured Methanosarcinales archaeon
AGTTTAAGCATTTGAGGATGTATCACTTTAATACCTTCGATGAATGGACATATGAGGGTGGAACCAGAAATTACGGGCTTGCGCTAAGAGCAATGCATGAATTTGTAGACGTCCATAAGATAAGGGACTGGGAAGGCTTTGTGGCCATGAACCCGAGCGACTTGCAGTACAAGCCAGTAAGATACGGTGCAAAGCTTGCAAAAATGGTAAAGGATGTCTTTGAGGGGAATGCCTCTAAGGCCATGATATATTTCCTAAAGAACAATCCCAAATTCCATCAGAACAAATAGCCGTTATCCATTGCAAACTTGATTAACAGCCATACCCCGTAGCACAATCCTGCTATGAGGGCTATTATAAGCAATGTGACCAGGATTCTGAAGAAAGACTTTACAGGAGACACTTTTTCTTTCTGGATTACATACTGCTTCTGGTATTGAGGCTGCTGTCCTGCTTGCTCATCCATTCTTCTTCACCTCAACCTGCCTTATCCTTATGCCTGACTCCCTTGCTATCTTCTTTGAGAGCTCGTCATTGTAATCCTCAGAGTATACAACCTCTTTTATGCCTGCGTTCAGCAAGAGCTTCATGCATGTGACGCATGGAAAATTAGTGCAGTATATTGTGCTGTCATTTATGCTTGTGCCGTGCAGCGCTGCCTGGGCAATTGCGTTCTGCTCAGCATGAGTTGCCCTGCATATCTCCTGCTTTTCTCCTGAGGGTATCTTCATCTCTTCCCTTAGGCAGATTCTGCAGTGGTCTAAGCCCATAGGGGCTCCGTTGTATCCTGTAGAAAGAATCTGCTTGTTCTTGACTATTACTGCGCCTACCTTTCTCCTTAAGCATGTAGCCCTCTGCTTAACAAGATCAGTCATGTTCATGAAATATTCGTCCCAGGTAGGCCTTTTCATATCAAATCATCAATCTCCCTGTGCAAGTCGCTTAACAGGCTGTTATTAATAATCAGCTTGTCAGCTTCCTTCATCGCTAATCTAAGCTGTTGTCCGGTAGGGCTTTTAAAGTTTTCCTGGGCTTCAAGCTTTTTGAACTCTGCAAAAGACAGCCTGTCCCTTTCCTCTTTTCTTTTCTGCGACCGTTCATACCTGAGCTCAGACGGCGCATCAACTGCTATAAGCAATGAGTCCTTTAGCTTCTTTATCGCCTTTGCCTCTGCAACATTCCTTATGCTGTCAATGACGCAGTTCTTTTCTGTAATGTTCTTTATTGTCCTTTGCGCCAGCACATCAGGCCCAAACTGGGCCCTCATCAGGTTTCCTGTAAGGATAAGGTTCTCCCTTGTCAGCTCAAGGCCCTTGAACTTGGCTTCATGCTTTACAATATCTGACAGAGAAAGGTACTGGAATCCCTTGCTTACAAGGTATTTTGCAACCTCCCCTTTTCCAGATGCGTTTGTTCCTGTCAAGCCTATTATCATAATCTATTCATGGACTACTGGCTTTTTATATTTTGTGCTATCCTTTCTGATTATATCTATCCTGAAGACTTTTTGGAATGATTGGCTTAAGTTTGTCAAACTGCCATCGCTCCAAGTTCATTAATTGTTCTTTCTCTTTCTTCTTTCTTAGGTTCAGCTTATAGTTGTCAATGTCATATTCTATTCCGTTTATCCTACATTCCCTCAGAAGCCACTTCATCTGCTTTATAGAGAAGCCCTTCTTTGAATCGAAGCGTTCAAGAAAGCTATCTGCTGGAAAGCTGGAGTCTTTCTTCTTTATTGCCAACAAATTATTTATTACTCCCTCTGCCTTCTTGCCAATTATAAGCTTCTTAACGTTCTTGTTGAGGACCTTTCTCTTATGTACTGGGTCTCTTATTATTGCTCCCTGGTCATCTACTTCTATGAACTTAGTTATGCACTCAGACCCGACTTTTAGTTCATTTCCATTCTCTTTGTTATGGATTGTAAAAGAGAACCTTATGTCTGGGTGTCCACAGAGTTCACAGCTGGTGTAGACTCCTTCGTTAGCTGCTTCTCTTGCTTCCCTGGAAGCCCCATTGTCTTCAACCTCTCCGTGCCAGAACCATTCAGCCATGGCTTTGTCGATGTCTTTTTCCTCGTTGGAATACTTAAATAAAGTTTCCTTAATTCTTTCAAAATAGGGATTAGTCATTTTAATCATCCTCCAGCAAATCCTTCATTTTGTCGCTGATATTGTAATATTTGGCCATTTTACGCCACTGCAACAAGCCATATTTTTGCGAGACTAAATTGACACCTTGATTTACAAGAGCAAAGACTACCTCATTATATTCTGCAAAACCATCTTGATCTTCAAGAAGATTTAGCCAAGCATCAAACTCTGCTTTAGAAGTCATTTGCCGAGTTTCCATCGCAATCTGTCTTGCCTGCTTGTCACTACCCATATGACTTCTAAATTTTGCAAGATAATCACTTATAAACTGCCGTTTATTGAACAATGCTCTTATGTTATTGATAGAATCAACAATTAGGGTACCATCTCCAATAGGCAGCGTTATCTCCACAAAGCCATTCTTGGCAAGACGATTTAGTACGTGCGTTGCAGGCTTAACTTCGTCCGTTAGCTGAGCTTCACGAATCCCTCTTCCAGAATTAGCAGCTGAATTAGCAACCAACTGCGATAATATTCCAAGGTACTTCTCCTTCTTCTGAACCCTCCCAAGTTCAGGAACTATCTTATTTTCAAATACTTCTTCTAGTCCTTTAGTGTGCATTGTTGCACCTCCTTTATTTTTCTAGAAGAAGTAGCTACAAGGTTTACGAATGAAAACATTTATATATGATTCATCCGTAAGATAGGTTGCTTAAAAGCCTATCAGGGACGTCTGCTCTTAGGCAGGCGGTCCTTGGTAGCTACTATCTTCTGACTATGATTGTAATTCTTCCTTGATGCGTTTAGTCCATAGCTTATGTGTCACCTTCTCTATACTCTCAAAAGAGATCATAATCTCATTAAGGGACTCTTCAGTAAACTTATCAATAATCTGCTTACAAGGCTTAGAGTCCAGGGTCATATTCAATAACTTAAGGAATTTAGACATAAAATTATCTGATTTCTTTCGATCAACGTTATTACGCCATAGTTTCTTCATAGGGTTTCCATATAGGATAAAGAATAAAGGAAGTCTACTTAATCCGGGACTTTGCCTTACTAGATAATTCAAGAACATCTCAGACGGGATACCTTGGCTCGCAAGAGCTGTTAGGTCCTCCTTATTAAGTGAATGCTTGAGAACAAACTTGAGGACTTCTTTATCAGTAAATATAAAATAAAAGGTTATGAGTCTCTTATCCCGCAATATCTTTTCTATGTCCTCTATTTGGGCTTCTGAAATGCCTTTAAAGTCCAGCGACCTAAGAGATTCTTGAATCCATATGTGCCAATTTAGCTTATAATACTGCTTGTTTTCCTTAAGTTCTGACTTTTCGATTATTCCCATAAAATTAAGAGAAGAAGTGATTCGTTCAATAGTGGACGTGGAAGCATACTTTGGCCCCTTAACACTATTCAGCATATTTACAATATCAGATTGAGATGATTCTTGAAGGACAAAGCAAGTAAAAACGTCCATCCTGATATCCGTAGATAAAAACTCAGCTAATTTCTTGATTATAGGGGACTCTTCCATTTTTTGCCTCCAATAGGTGATAACATGTTCCCGGTAGCTAACAGTATAGGAGTACCGTACTCCCATACTAGGGGAATAAAAAGGAGTATTTAAATGTTATGGTTAGCGAGTAGAAATCATTCTGTTGTTGTAAACCCAGCTCCATCCTGGAATATCCTTTTTCCTCCCTTAATTGATTTTGATGCTACTACTTCCCCTATGAATATCGTATGGTCGCCTGCCTTTACCTCATTGACAACCTTGCACTCAAGATATCCTAAAGCCTCCTTTATCCTTGGGCAGCCTATTTTCTTGCATTCCTCTTTGCCCAAGTCAGCCTCCTTGAACTTGTCCATGTCTCTTCCAGACTCTGTTCCGCAGAAAGCAACCTTTTCCTCGTCGTCGATGCTCATGAAGTTTACGCAGAATGCTTTCGAGTTCTTTATCATGTCATGCGAGAATCTTGCAAAGGCAACCATTATGCAGTACAGCTGCGGCTTAAATGAGACTGGAGAATGCCAGCTTAATGTGATTATATTGTCCTTGCCCTTGTCCCTGCATGTGACAAGCACTGTCTGCCTCGGGTCTGTGACCTCAGACATTGTCGCACACCTGGCAGATTACCTGATTCTCGCGGCTCTGGTCCCTGTAAACAGTTATTCCCTTGCAGCCGGAATTATATGCGAGCATGAAAACCTTTTCAACATCAGCCTTTGCTGCATCTGAAGGAAGGTTCACTGTCTTCGAGACTGCATTGTCGACATGCTTCTGGAACACAGACTGCATCTTGACATGCTCTTCCGGGCTTAGGTCATGCGATGTTATGAATAGTTTCTTTATCTTAGGCGGGATTGCCTTTATCATATTAAGCGAGCCAATCTTTGCTATCTTCTCCACAAGGCCTTTTGAGTATATACCATGCTTCCTCGCATATTCCTCAAACAATGGGTTTACTTCAAGCAACTCAAAGTCAGGAGTCCTCTTCAAGT